>JBAZIT010000111.1:0-4291 GCA_041651675.1 Candidatus Omnitrophota bacterium
GTGATCCCGCCGGCCTGTGAAAATAAGGTGCGCCTGGGCAGGGAGGAATTTTTGTTGGCGGTCAGGAGGGCGGCGTTACTATCCACGCCGGATTATCAAGCGGTGAAAATGGAAGTTTTTAAAAATAAGCTGGTTATTTCCAAGTCTACGCCGGATGTGGGGGAGTCGCGGGAAGAATTAACCGTGGCTTATACCGGTAAAGAGCTGGCTATAGGTTTTAACCCCGGGTATTTAATCGATGTTCTGAAAAATCTTCACGAGGATATGGTAGAGCTGGAGTTGACTGACAGCGAGAAGCCCGGAGTGATCCGGATCAGCGGATATGTTTATATTGTTTTACCTATGCGGTTAAGTTAGGCATGGAGAAGATCCGGGACACCCTGCAGGGGGTGATGCAGGATTTGGTGCATAAAAAAAGCGTTCTCCCGGGCGATGACCCGGAGAGCTGGTTAAGAAAGGTCTTGACAAAAAGGGAATTGGGGCATATAAAGCTTCAATATTTCCGAAAAGGAATTTTGGGCCTGCTGGTGGATTCACCGGTTTGGCGTTACAGTTTAAATTTAAAAAAAGAAGAGTTGTTGAGTAAGTTAAAACAATGCTCAGCGCAGATAAAAGAGGTCCGTTTTAGTATCGGAGAGGTAAAGTGAGCAAGGGAAAAGTAAAAGCCAAAAAATTCAGTACGCCGGAATCTTCCGCTAAGCCGGCAGATCAATCCAAGGCTTATGATGCTACCAGTATCCAGGTCTTAGAAGGGATAGAGGCAGTCAGGCGCAGGCCGGCAATGTATATCGGCGATACCTCGGCCCGCGGGCTGCATCATCTGGTTTATGAAGTGGTTGATAATAGCGTTGACGAAGCCCTGGGTGGTTTTTGCGACACAATAGCGGTCAAGGTGCATAACGACAACAGTGTTACTGTTCTGGATAACGGCCGCGGCATCCCCGTGGATATGCATAAAACAGAGAAGAAGCCGGCGGTGGAAGTTGCCCTGACTACTTTGCATGCCGGCGGCAAATTTGACCACCGTTCTTATAAGGTCTCTGGCGGTTTGCATGGCGTAGGCGTCAGCTGCGTTAACGCGTTATCCGACTGGCTGGAGGTGGAAGTAAAAAGGGACGGCAAGATTTATCATCAGCGTTACGAAAGGGGCAAGACCGTTTCTAAATTAACCGTAATCGGTAAGAGCACCAATACCGGCACCAAGATCACCTTTAGGCCGGATAAAACAATCTTTACTAAGACCGAATATTCCTACGATATATTATCCCAGCGCTTAAGAGAGTTGGCGTTTTTAAATAAAGGCCTCAAGATAAAATTAGAAGACGCGCGCACGGAAAAAGAATCGGTATTTGAATTTGCCGGGGGGATCGTCTCTTTTGTGGAATATTTGAATAAGAACAAAAATCCATTGCATAATAAAGTAGTTTATTTTGAAAAATTGCAGGATAATATTAATGTTGAAGTGGCCCTGCAGTATAACGACGGCTATGCCGAGACAATTTTTTCTTTTGCCAACAATATTAATACCATCGAAGGGGGCACTCACTTATCGGGCTTTAAATCGGCGCTCACCCGGGCAATCAATCAATACGCGAAGTCCAAGAATTTAATTAAAGACGATATAGCGATTACCGGTGAAGACGGCCGCGAAGGGTTGACCGCGGTAATCAGCGTCAAAGTCCCCAATCCGCAATTTGAAGGCCAAACCAAAACTAAATTAGGCAATTCTGAAGTGGAGGGCCTGGTCGCTTCAGCGAGTTTAGACGCGCTGGCCAGTTATTTTGAAGAGAATCCTTCGATCGCCAACAAAATTATTGATAAAGTTATTGTTGCTTCCCGGGCGCGCGAAGCTGCCCGTAAGGCTAGGGAATTAACCCGCAGAAAAGGTGCGCTGGAAGGAGCAGGGCTGCCGGGAAAATTAGCGGATTGTTCGGAAAGAGATGCCGCTCTCTGCGAATTATATATCGTCGAAGGAGATTCCGCAGGCGGTTCAGCCAAGCAGGGCCGGGACAGAAGATTTCAGGCGATACTTCCGATAAAAGGAAAGATCCTCAATGTCGAAAAGTCGCGCCTGGATAAAATTTTATCCAATGAAGAGATCCGCACTATTATTACCGCGTTAGGAACGGGTATCGGCGAAGAGTTTGATATAGCCAAGTTGCGGTATCATAAATTAATGCTGATGGCTGATGCGGATATCGATGGTTCGCATATCCGTACCCTGCTGCTCACTTTACTCTACCGTCAAATGCCTAAGCTGGTGGAAGAGGGTTATGTCTATATTACTCAACCTCCTCTATATAAAATTAAGAGAGGCCAGCGCGAAGAATATATTCAAACTGAGCAACAAATGGATGATCTGCTTTTAGACTTGGGTAGGGAAGGCCATAAATTGTTCAGGGTAAAAGACAAGAAAGGATTTACGGATAACCAGTTTAAAGAGCTATTAAAATTATTAGTTGAATTAGATAAGTTAGGTAGATATTTGGATAAAAAGGGAGTGGATTTTGCGGAATACCTCAGTTTTAGACACCCAAAGACCAAAAAAATGCCAGTTTATAGGGTAAAAGTGGAGGGGAAAACCCATTTTCTCTTTACCGATAAAGAACTGGCCAGCCTGACTGAGAAAGAAGGAAAAGATCTGGAGCAGAATGTTTTAGAGTTTTTTGAGGCCCAGGAGATTGAAGAGGTAGTAGCCAAGATTGAAAAGCTGGGCCTGGAGATTGAAACCTATTTTAGCAGTGTTGTTGTGCCTAAGAGCGGTGTGGTTAAGGAGACAGATAAAAAAATAAAAGCAGTTTATCGTATTGCTAACGAGAGTGATACCAAAGAGGTCTTCAGCTTAAGAGAATTACTGGCGTATATTAAAGAAGTGGCTACTAAGGGTATGCATATCCAAAGGTATAAGGGTTTAGGTGAAATGAATCCCCAGCAACTCTGGGATACGACTATGGATCCGGAGAAAAGGACTATTTTACAGGTGAAGCTGGAGGATGCGGTGGAGGCGGATAAGATGTTTACGGTTTTAATGGGCGATCAGGTTGAGCCGCGCCGTCAATTTATCGAAGATTTCGCGCATCAAGTCAAGAATCTGGATATTTAACATGTACACGCGCAACGAAAAAATAATCCCGGTTTATATTGAAGAAGAGGTTAAGGACTCCTATTTGAATTACGCGATGAGTGTAATTGTCGGCCGCGCCCTGCCGGATGTGCGCGACGGGTTAAAGCCGGTGCACCGCCGGATCCTTTATGCGATGCAGGAGCTTAACCTGGAACACTCTAAGCCTTATAAAAAGTGCGCGCGTATCGTCGGTGAAACCATGGGTAAGTATCACCCCCACGGAGATGCGGCTATTTATGATACCCTGGTGCGCATGGCCCAGGATTTTTCTTTGCGTTATCCTTTGGTAGACGGACAAGGAAACTTTGGCTCGGTTGACGGAGATGCAGCCGCGGCTATGCGTTATACCGAGGCGCGGCTGGCAGCGGTTGCCGAAGAGATGCTCGGTGATATTGACAAAGAAACCGTTCATTTTGGGCCGAATTTCGATTCTTCTTTAAAAGAGCCGTTGCTTTTACCGGCGAGCTTGCCGAATTTATTGGTGAATGGTTCCAGCGGTATTGCCGTAGGTATGGCCACCAATATCCCGCCGCATAATTTAAATGAAGTAGCCGACGCTATTATTTACCTAATCGATCATCCCGAGGCGGAAGTTAAAGACCTGATGCATTATATAAAGGGGCCGGATTTTCCTACCGGAGGGTTGATCTGCGGCAAGTCCGGGATCAAAGACGCCTATACTACCGGCAGAGGTAAATTGCTGATCCGCTCCCGGGCAACTGTCGAGCATCAGAAGAACGGGAAAGATTTAATTATTATCACTGAAATTCCTTATCAGGTGCAGAAATCCGGGTTGATCGAATCCATCGCGGCTTTGGTTGATGATAAGAAGATCGAAGGCATCTCGGATATCCGCGATGAATCGGATAAGGATGGTATGCGCATTGTGGTTGAACTCAAACGCGATATCGAATCCCAGATCGTCCTGAACCAGCTTTTTAAACACACCCAGTTGGAAGCCTCCTTCGGGATTATTATGCTGGCCCTGGTGGATAACCGGCCCAAGGTATTGAATTTACGCCAGGCCTTGGATTGTTATGTTGAGCATCGTAAGGTGGTTATCCGCCGGCGCACCCAGTTTGAATTGGATAAGGCCTTAAGAAGGGCGCATATTTTAGAAGGCCTCAAGATAGCGCTTAAATTTATTGATCGCATTATCAAAGTAAT
>JBAZIT010000112.1:0-4278 GCA_041651675.1 Candidatus Omnitrophota bacterium
GCGCGCTCTACTGCATATCCGCTCGCGCAATGGAGTTTCCCATTCAAGTACCACTTGCGCATTCCATCTGCGCGCTCAATTGCAGGTCCATCCGCGCGATGAAGTTTGCCCCGCCGATACCATTCGCGCGTTCCATCCGCGCGCTCTATTGCAGGTCCACTTTTGCGATGAAGTTGACCATGGCGCCACCATTCGCGCGTTCCATCCGCGCGCTCTATTGCGGGTCCGTCAATTCTGTGAAGTCTACTCCATATGTACCATTCGCGCGTTCCATCTGCGCGCTCTACTGCTGGTCCATCAATCCTATGAACCTCTCCTTCGCGACACCATATGCGCGTACCATTTACTATCTCTAACGCTGGTCCATCTTCGCAATGACGTTCGCCATTAAGCCACCATTCGCGTATTCCTTTCGCAACTCTCGAGCGAGTTATAACGCTCATCTTACTATATCTGTCTGATAAATTTCAAAAAAATAGATAGATCATGATCATTCGCGCGCATGTTCGAACACAGCAACTGGTTTCAAGCGCTATCCAATTATATTTATCGGTTGACTCGCGCGAAACATGAGAACTCGCGCGCGAAACATTTTAGTATCGCGATCTAGTTCCCACTCTCGCGCGACACTGTTATGTATGATCTTCGTAACGATGTCACCATACGTACGCCATTATGTGAGGGTCGACCATACATGATAACGTATCTTTTGTTCTATTCAAAAAAAATACTATGCAATCGTAACATATACAGTCAAGCAAGAAGAATCTAGAATTTAACATCATGTCAGTACCAACACCAACACCAGCATCAGGACCAAAAGAGCAAGAGCACCATGAAGATGATGCAACTGAGACATGCGCGAAGTATGATATTATCCTTGTAGGCGCAGAACCACATAGCGTCAATGATACTCTTACATCATCCATCGCAGCTGATGATAATGCGCTCGATAATATGTCGTTGCGCGTTGTCGAACACGCAAGTTTATGCGAATGGTCAACCCAACTAAAAACGTGCTGGCGCGAGCTCGGAGATACGCCAGATCGCAAGCATTCGCTATTCACGCGCAAAAACGTGCTTTCTACAATCAGGCAACTAGTCTCGCGCAAGCAAGTCAAAATTACACGCATCGAACAACCACCCTCTTCCGATGGTGTTTCGCGCGATGTCCTGAACCTTGTGTTTACACTATCCGCGCGTTCTGAGTTTTTGCCAGAGATTGTCGATGAGTTGGCATTTACTCTTGAGATGGTTCCACAGTCCGACTCGGAACTCGCGCTTAAACGCCTTATGAAGAGTGTCGAGACGCAAGAGGTAGAGATCGCGCGACTCGCGCGCATCATCACGGATCAGACTAGTTTCGCGCGTTCTGCGCGTATCAACGAAATGGTTATGCGCACAGTCGCGCTATATGGACCACTTAGCGCGCGCATGTATAATCTTGCGCAACGTGTCTTTGCAGCTGAAATCGATGGCACTCCAATGATTTTCCGTATGCTTGGTTGTGACGCGCCCGTTTGGTTACGCTCTGTTATTCGGTTTGTGAATGCGCGCAATCCTACACCTATCCAGATAACAATTCCTGGAAATATTACATTTGCGATGCCACATGAAGCGACCGGTGGTAATGAAATGTCATCTGCTCCAATGTCTCTCGAGCAGTGGATCCATCAACGTAGTAACGCGTGTTTCGCGGATATGTTTGTAATCTCGCCGATCTTCGCATCACCACAGCCATCCGCGCGTTGCAAGTTTGAGGTAACGGAAACATTCCCAAGCGTACAATGTAATGCGCGCATCGTTATCTTTGGAAACACTTACAGCGAACAAGCGCCATACGCTGAATGTGATGCATCAATTGACCGTTGTATTTCGACTCTTTCGGGATGGACCAAGAAATGCGAAAGTGTGCGTGTCGCGCAACTTGGCGCATCTCAAACAGTACCAACTCCATTACCAACATCTGTTCCCGCGCGCACTAGTATCTATGCTGGTCCTATTAGTAAAATAGATAGTCAATTAGAACGCGCATATGAAAGCGCGATTGCCATCGATGAGCTCGATCAAAGTACGAACACTTGGGTATATCCGATGCATGTTTATGCATTATCTGCGAACTTGCATGTGTAATGTATTACGCAATAATGCATTATTGCGTAATACATGCGCGAGTATGATCAAACTTACAACAGATAAAACGCGCACATACAAAATGCTAATTCTATTTTTTTTACTCATGATATGACTACATATGAACGAAAAAAGAATATGCGCGCAATGCCATTATTCATCATGATAACGAATATTGCGCATGAAGTCGCGAGTACGTTCGATAGTAATTGTTATAATTCCTCTATGAATGATTGTGCCAATAATACATCCGATTATGTATGGTAACACAACATAGATCGCGCGCAATGTAACATACCACATCTTGCGCACACTTGATAAGACGCGGAAGTATGCGCGATCGAACTTCTTGCGAAACGCGCGCTCATTTGCTTGCATACGCGCCCATAGTGATGCGCGCGTAGTATGTCGCGCATATGTGCGTACTATGCGTGATGATGCACGTTGCTGCTGCTGCGCATATGTTTGCGCGCGCTTTGTCATAGTAACACTAGGGGGTATGCTTTGCGCAACAGTATCAACACATAAACATCGCGGACACTCTGGATTATTCTTGCGCGCTCGTACTTCGTCTTGCTTGATTTGATCAAGAAGTGCGCCATATTCGCGACACTCGCGATCTCGACTAGCGCGCGCCAATGATATAGCGAAGAAGTTAGATGCCGCAATGAGAGTAGCCATGATAAATAGAGGTATTAACTTTGCGAATATTGAGCGAACCATATTGATGTGGTATGTTGTTCGGCACACGAGATAGATTTTACGCGAAGAGTTGTAATAATACATGAAACTAATAAATTCAATTATATTACAAAAGCACGCACACACCCTCTCTACAAAGTGCTCGACAACGAGAGACTACAATTGTCGCGCGACTATTGATTAGTAAATGGTGCTTCTCACCGAGTATCATCGTTTTGCGCGCAATACTATGTTCATTAGATCATCCCAAGATATCCGAAGAAGAACCCAAAACCTGATTAGTTAGTATTCGTTAGGAGTTATTGAGTCCTCGCGCGCATCAATTGAATGGAAAACAATGGACTCTATTTTTTGAATTTGATCCAAGTTAAGTACATGTTCTATCGCCAATCAATGTATGTATTCCCTATAACCCAACATGATGAGTTCGCAATCTGGCGCATCCAAGAAGGCGACCCATTGTACTACCTCGTTGATCAACCACATTCAAGGTCGCGCGCGCAAGATGAGCAATTAATGCAACAACAAATGCGCAAACTGTCGCATGCGTTTGGTCCAACCATCGAACACAATGACACAGCCGAGGATAATATTCTTTTATCATCGCCAAGTGATATTTTGCGAACATTGCTGTTCCAACTCAAATGTATCATAACTCCTGATCATATCTTGCGCGCACTTAGTCGCGTCATTCTATTGTACTCCATAGATACGCGCGATATTGATGTAAGTGATGCAAAAAATAAACGGGTTGCCGATATCATCTTACAGTCAAACAGCGCGATGTACGCAATGTTGCCCAAAGTTCTGCCAACAACATCAAGCGGTATCACTAATGCCATTCTGTACTATAATGGTGCGTCCATCGCGCGCATCTTGGCAAACGCGCGAAACATCAATTATGGCGAGATTCTGAAAGATGTCGCATCGCGCGCAATCATTGTCGAACGAATAATCCACGTGATTAATCTTTGCTTGCGACATGATGTACGCCATGTTCGCATTCATCTCGCGAATGGTCTTATGCAGAATGTATTAGTTTGCGATCTCACATTGGCGTTATATTCAGCACTTCCAACCAATCGCTGGTCCGCAATAGTTCGCTCAATTTTGCGATCATATTGTTACTCTACCGAATGCGCATGTTGTTCATCATATGCGCAAGGTATAACAAAGGCATGCATATACGCGCGCGACATGATGCTTATCTGGTCAAAGACTAACATCTGTGAAATAAGTATTGTGTTGCGCGCGCTTGATGTCATTACTACAATAATGGAAACGCGCGTTAGCTATTCTGCTAGAACGTTGCCCGTCTTTATGCCTCTCGTGACGAAGTTATATGGCGCGATTTTCGCTGTTATTACGTCAACGCAAACAGTATTATGATATTGTTTTTTGCGTGGACTAGTCTGGCTAAATGAAATATCATTTTTTCATACT
>JBAZIT010000113.1:0-4259 GCA_041651675.1 Candidatus Omnitrophota bacterium
AAACAACCGGCTATTTTACTTCTATAACGCAATTATGCGAACCAAAGGCATTGCAAACGCAGGATGTGCAGCGCGGATCATTCATCCAGGCGCCGTCAACGACGAACTTATATTCGTACCTGCCGGGCTTGAGATTCACCTTAGCCACCCAGTTGCCTTTAGAATCGTTTTTTGCGGGAAGCTTCTTAATATCCCATTTATTAAAACTGCCGGCTAAGCTCACTTTCTTAGCATGAGGAGCATAGAATTTGAATTCAGTTAATTTTGACCCTGTTAATCTAGCCATATCACCCTCCTCCTTGCCTGCCTGTCGGCAGGGCTACCATACTTCTATTTATACCTAACAACCTTAAAACTGTCAAGATGTTTATTAAACGCTGACGATGACCAGGCCTTTTCTATCGGCCAATTTTACTGCGGCCTGACGGTCAATAAAAAGTGTCTTATCCGCTTCTATGGCAAGACATTTTGCGCCTGCTTTAATCAGGCTCTGGATCGTCTTTAACCCGATTACCGGGATATCAAAACGCATATCCTGGCTGGGTTTAGCTACTTTGATCACGGTCATGCCTGGCCGGGCGATCTTTCCTGCGCGGCGGATAAGGTTGTCCGTGCCCTCCAGCGCCTCGACCGCGACAATAGCCTTGTCTTTTACCGCCACGGTCTGGCCGATATCCAAAGCGCCGACTGCCTTAGCCAGTTCAAAGCCAAAATAAACATCCTCTAAAACTGCCGTGTCCGGCTGAACCCGGGTAAGCGGGCCTTTTTTAGGCAGGAACTCTTCCATAAAAGTAGCCGAGCTAAGCACCTCTAAACCGGCCTGCTCCAGTTTTTGCGCGATCACTCCGAATAGCGTATCGGCTTTCTTATTCTTGATGCTTGCAAGTATCTGCTGCAGCTCCCGGCTCCTTCTGACTTCTTGGCTAAAAAGCCTCGCCGGGCTGATCTGGCCGGCCATCACTATTTTTTTTACTCCTTCGGCCTGGAATATCTCAACCAGGCGCTTAAATTCAGAGAGCCTGAGCCAATAGACTTTATCCGCCAGCCTGTTGATCCTGGAGGAAGTTTCTCCTTTTATCGCGGCAGCCACTACGGAATAGCCTTTACTCCTGGCCGCTTCACAAAATAAAATGGGGAATTTCCGGTTTCCGGCGATTAAGCCTATTTTTTCCATGGTTATTTCCGGCAGGAACGGGCGATCCCGCGCTCTGTCTTCTTAATGAATTCCACAAGGTAAGTGACTTCGGAGGTCAATTTAACTTCCTGGACTAATTTTTCCAGCGAGTGCTTTACCGAGAGCCCGGAGCTAAAAAGTATCCTGAAGGCATCATCCAGCAGGCCGATCGATTCTTTGGGGACATTGTGGCGGCGTAAACCTATCAAGTTCAAGCCGAATACTGCTGCCGGGTGCCCATCGCAGGTTGAATAAGGAGGGATATCCTGGACTACTTTGGAGCAGCCGCCGATAATGGAGAGCTTGCCGACCCTGACAAATTGATGGATCGCCACTAAACCTCCGATGACTGCCCGGTCTTCAATGGTAACGTGTCCGGCAAGCGTAGAGCCGTTGGCCAGAACGCAATTGTCTCCTACCCGGCAGTCATGCGCCACATGGGAATAAGCCATGATCAGATTGCCGCTGCCGACAATAGTTTTGGAGCCTTCTTCTGTCCCGGGATTAAGCGTGCAATATTCGCGAATGATATTATTATCGCCGACCTCTAAATATACCTTTTCTCCTTTATATTTTAAATCCTGCGGCCGGCTTCCGATAACCGCGCCGGTGAATATCTCGCAGTTCTTGCCGATGGTGGTGTTACCTTCAACCACGCAGTGGCTGGCGAGCTTACTCCCCGCGCCGATGACCGCTTTTCCCGAGATCACCGCGTAAGGCCCGATGACAACATCTTCGCCGAGTTTAGCTTCTTTAGAAATTACCGCTGTTTTATGTACCTGCATGGTCATCCTTTAATTTTCCACTAAAGCGCAGATAAAGTCCGCTTCGGCTACGACTTTTCCGTCGACTAAGGCTTTACCGCGCACCTGGCCTATTTTAGATTTTACTTTGACTGTCTCAACTTCAAAAACCAGCTGGTCGCCCGGCACAACCGGCTTGCGGAACTTCACATTATCGATGGACATAAAAAAAGCCAGCTTGCCTTTGTATTCTTCGGAGGCCAGCAGCATCACCGCGCCCACCTGGGCCATGGCCTCAACGATGATCACTCCGGGCATGACGGGGCGGCCCGGGAAATGCCCTTTAAAAAAATAATCGTTGATCGTCACATTCTTTATACCGGTAGCGCGCTTGCCGTATTCAATCGAGGTGATCCTGTCCACGAACAGAAACGGCTCCCGGTGCGGGATGATTTTCATGATATCGGTTACTTCCAGAACGCCATCTTTTGTTTTCATAGAATCATTCTTCCTTTGCTCGGCCAGTTTCTTGACCAGCCTCAAGTTTAACGAATGCCCGCTCTTGGAGGCCTTAATGTGCGCCTTTAAAGGGGCTCCCAGAAAAAATAAATCCCCCATCAGGTCCAGGACCTTATGCCTGACTGCTTCGTCTGGAAAACGCCCTTTATTTTTGATCACCTGGCCGGCTTTATCCAGGACCAGGGTATTTTCATAATTCGCTCCCAGGCCCAGGCCCTGGCGTTTTAATTCCGCGCTTTCACTTTCCAGGCAGAAGGTGCGGGCAGGGGCTATTTCTTTTTTGAAACTTTCCGGGGTAATCGTCAGGCCGATAAACTCCGTCTTCGGCAGTGATTTAGCGTAATCCAGCGTATAAGAGATTTTAAATTCATCGGCGGGTTCAATTACAATGGAAGCTCCCCCCTCCTCTATCGTGATCGGCTCTTTTAGCGTAAACGCTTCCTGCTCCTTAGCCAATTCTTTTATCCCCGCCTGGCTGATAAGATCCACGAAACTCCGGCTGCTTCCGTCCAGGCCCGGCAGTTCATTGCTGTCCACTTCCACGTATAAATTATCCACTCCTAAACCCGACAACGCCGCCATAAGGTGCTCGACTGTCTGCACGCACGCTTGTCCTTTTTCAACCGAGGTGCGCCGCGGCAGCTTCTCGGCCGGGACCATATTTTCAACGCAGGCCTTGATCCGGGGAAAATCCGGCAGATCCTTACGCACAAAAATAATCCCGGTATCACTCTCCGCGGGTTTTAAGGTAACCCGGGATTGGCTGCCGGTATGCAGCCCGATCCCGCTGAAACTTATTTCTTTGGCGACCGTCTTTTGCTTACTCATTTATCCTTTAACTTATTCTCGAGCTCGGCGATCTTCTTTTTCAATTCTTTTACCAGATCGAACATCTTCGGCAGGTTATGCACGTAGGCGTGCGACTTCTGGTTTTCCTGGAACGGCCGCGCCGGATACCCTGAAAACATGGCGCCTGCCGGAATGGATTTGCTTACGCCTGACTGGGCGGTGACTATCGCGTTATCGCCGACGGTAATATGCCCGACCAACCCTGCCTGGCCGGCCAGGATCACATTATTGCCAATCACGGTGGAACCGGATATGCCGACCTGGGCTACGATCAGGCAGTCCTGGCCGATCACCACATTATGGGCGATCTGAACGAGATTATCGATCTTGGTCCCCCGGCCGACGACTGTTTTATCGAAGCGCGCCCGGTCAATAGTAACATTGGCCCCGATCTCCACGTCGTCGGCGATCTCCACTGTGCCGACCTGCGGTATCTTATGCTGCCTGCCGCTGACCTCAATAAAACCGAACCCGTCAGAACCGATAACCGTGCCGCTGTGAATGATCACATTATTGCCGATGGAGACGCGCTCGCGCACCGAGACGTTAGAATAAATAAGCGTACCGGAGCCGATTTTGGCATCCTGGCCGATAAAGCAGCTGGAATAGACCACTGTTCTATCGCCTATTTGCGCGTTATCACCAATGACCACATAGGGCCCGATAGCTACATCCCGGCCTAATTTGACGCCCTGGCCTAATACGGCGCTCGGGTGTATGCCCTGATGGTGTTTTATTTCAGCCGGAGCTATAAGAGAGATAACTTTGGCAAAAGCCAATGAAGGATTTTCAGTGCGGATTACGGCGCGCGCAGCAGAAGGATCTGTATCTTTGGAGATTATTATTGCCGAGGCCGCAGTTGTATTTAAGAGGGGGGCGTATTTGGCATTAGCCAAAAAAGTAATATCCCCGGCGCCCGCTTCTTTTATCCCGGATACTCCAGTAATTACGGTATTGCCATCGCCTACAACTTC
>JBAZIT010000114.1:0-4211 GCA_041651675.1 Candidatus Omnitrophota bacterium
TATCAACTATAAAAACAGTGTTGTTGAATTTAGAAAGCAGGCTAATGGCGCGATCTACATCAGCGGCAAGCGATAATTTGGTGGGCCCGGAATTACTGACTTCTAAACGACTAATACCCAATTCCGAATACTTCCTTAATGTGTTACTAACGCTTGGCATAATTCCTATCTTATTGGCTGTTTTTTGGCATTTCAGCGCTTTAGTAATTATATACTCTATATATGGATACAAGGTAAAATATAAGAATTATTTTACAATAAATAAGCGTTTAGTCAAACTGAATTTCTGGAAAAGCTAAAGCGTAGTTTTAACCACAAATGTATGGAAATTGGGGAATTATGGATATCCGGGAGGATTATTATTGGGGGTCCCTTCCCGATAAGCCAAGGAAGATACTTTCTGATAGATGATGGATGCTGATACAACTAAAATATAGGGTTATAGGCGGAAATCTGCTTATTCGGGAGGTTATTCCTCACTGATTTGTCTGTTTTATCCAGTTTTTTTGGCTTGGGATTGTGTAACTATTTGAGAGGTAAATGAATACTCAATGCCCGCTTCTTTTAGGTGGATATTGAATTCTTGGCATTTTTTCCTTCTTAAACTGCTTTTATTTCTGCGATAACATTAATCATAAACTTTTAAATTTATTCTCAGCCACAAAACCATTAAGAAGTTTATGCAGATTATCTTTGAATCGGTTATTGTTAATAAATTTATCGGCAATCGCGCTTGAATTTTTGGAGAGCTTTTTTCTTAGAGCGTGGTTTCTTACCAAAATATCGTATTTCTCGGAAAAATCCCCGGAATTTGCGTCAAAGAATAAGGCGGCGTCCTTGAATTTTCCAAAAACCGGCAGGCGGTTTAAAAGTAAGGCATTATTGCAGAGCGCGCTTTCGTGAGTGCTCAAAGAAAACGATTCGCTTAAGGAACTATTAATATAGATATCGCTCAGATAATAATACTGAAATAATTCGTTTTTATCTAAATATTTCTTATAAAAGAACTGCCCGGGAAAACGCGAACACAAGCGCAATAATCTTTTATACAGGTCTTGCTCCAGAGATCTGCCTACGAAAAACAGCTTAAGATGCCGATGCTTCTTAAGAATAGCGGGCGCTTCTTTAAGCAAAATATGGGCTCCTTTTATCCTCTCAAGCCTGCCTATATAAAGGGAGACTACATCATTTTTTTTAATTTTATGAGCGCGCCTTATCGCTTCTATCCTGCTTCTATCCATCCCGAAAAACTCTATTGTGTTTTCAATAACAACTACTTTATCAATAAAGGAAGGAAAATACCTGATAAAATTATCGTATTCATAGGCGGATGGACAGACTATCCTGTCCGCAAATTCAATCATCCTCTCCTGGTTATGCAAAAAGTGGTTTAAGGTCCTGAACCCGGAATCTTTTTCCCTTCGCAATATGCTGTGGAAATGATATATGATCTTGGGTTTTCGTCCTTTTTGCCTGGCAATTTTCTTAAGTTCTTTGGTCCAGTTAACAAAATGATGAATTATACAGCCAAAATGACACCAGCCATATTCCCTGAGGAAAGAACCAAGATTAGGGTAGCTCTTTAAGGAGTTGTCCGGAAGCAACAGTTTAACCGGGTCTTTTCTGGCAAAACCGGAGCTTATAAGGACATGCGCTTCGTACCCCAAAGCCAACAGGGCATCCCTGCTCTGCTCTACAATCTGGCCCACCCCGCCGCAGTATGACTTGCCGGTAGGATATTCAAATGAAATAAGGAGTATTTTTTTCATAATAATAAAATGTTTTAACTTAAAAGATTGTCCGGAATTATTCGATAGTTTTCCTTATGAATAGAACGCGAGGAAAAAAGAAAAAACAGGCGATTGCGGGCTTTTGTGCTAAATCTGGTTTTGCCTTAAAATTAACTTAAATACCCGGAAACTGATCCGTTACAACACCGGATTGGCTGTTCTTTTTAGCTAATTTGTTTTTTAGTTTCTCTTCTCTTTTCTTCTTTTGTGCCAGTTCTCTCTGATGTTTTTTATATGAATAGTTATTCCCTGCCAATATACACTCCTCTCATCCGGCGTTGTATATCCTATCTGTTTTAAACAAATGGTCACTTGCTCAGAGACTTCAGGTATCTATAATAATCGCTATCGGTAGTCAGAATCACCGTTGAATTTCCGTCAATAGTGCCTTTATATGTTTCCAGCGTTTTAAGGAACGAATAAAACTCGGGATTCTGCTCATAAGAACTGGCATAGATGTTTATCGCCTCGGCGTCAGCTTTTCCAACAATAAACTGCGCCTTCTTATAAGCCTCTGAAGTTATCAACTTCAATTCTTTACCGATCTGGCCCTCTATTTCGGCCGCTTTTCCGAACCCCTCTGAACGGTATTTTTCGGCAGCGCGTTTTCTTTCGGCGATCATCCGGTCGTAGACTTTATTGCGGACCTCTTCCACATAGTTTACCCGTTTTATGCGCACATCCATAATTTCAATGCCGTATTGAGGAGCGAGCACTTTTGCTTTTTCCAAAATGGAACGGGTCAACTGTTGCCTCCCGATATCTATGCGCTCAAGGGCTTCTTCGCTGACTATCGCATCCTCACCCAAATCCTTGCTCTCAAGTATGCGGTTTGAATCCCTTACTGCCTCAACTAAAAGATTCCCCGTAACAGCATCCCGGGTAGCCGAGTTAATAATATCGTTGAGCCTGCTGCTTGCGCTGACCTCATTACCTACGGACTGCAAAAACTTCAACGCATCCACTATCTTCCAGCGCGCTGTCGTATCTACCCAGATATATTTTTTATCTTTTGTAGGGATCTGGTTCGGATCGCCGTCCCACTCCAGGAGTCTCTTTTCAAAATAATGCGCCTGCTGGATAAAAGGGGTTTTAAAATGTAACCCGGCGCTAGTTATGGGGTTGCCGACCGGCTTGCCAAACTGGGTGATTACTACTTGTTTTGTTTCATCCACTATAAATAACGCCCCGCTGGCAAACGCAAGAAAAACAATTATAATCAGGAAAAAAACTAACCCTAAAATCGTGCCTAATCTGCCTTCTTTCATTGTTGCGGCCCTCCTCTCTTGCCTATATCCAATAACGGCAATATGGAAGATTGCCTTGGGTCAATAATATATTTTTCTTTCGCCTTAGGCAAAACCTCAGCAAGGGTTTCAAGGTAAAGCCTTTTGCGGGTTATCTCCGGGGCTTTCTTGTATTCTCCTAAAGTTACTAAAAATCTTTCCGACTCCCCCTTGGCCCTGTTTATTTTATCAAGGGAATATCCTTCTGCTTCGCGGATAGTCCGCTCCGCCTCTCCTTTGGCCTTAGGAATGGCTTTGTTATATGCCTCCCAGGCCTGATTAATCATCTTTTCTTTTTCCTGTTTTGCTTCATTAACCTCGTTAAAAGCCGGCTTTACCTTGTCCGGAGGGTTCACATCCAAAAGTTTTACCGTAATAACCTGAACCCCGGTCTGATAATCATCTAATATCTTCTGCATCTCTACCTGGGCCAAGTGGTCTATTTCTTCTCTCTTAATGGTCAACACCTCATCCACGGTGTAATCTCCCACCAGCCGTCGCATAACTATTTCAGAGACATCCCTTATGACATTGCGCGGGTTACGCACTACGAACAATAATTTTATCGGGTCTTTTATCTTAAACTGTACGATCCAGCGGACATCAAGTATGTTTAAATCTCCGGTAAGCATTAATGACGATTCTGCACCCAGAACGCCTGCCCCAAACTCTTCCTTAAAAATCTTCTCTACTTTTATGGGAGTCACCTTGTCAATACCAAAAGGTATCTTGACATGTAACCCAGGGGAACTTAAACCCGTATATCTACCAAACCTCTGCATTACCCCTACTTCATCCGGGCCTATTGAGTAGATAACGCCCCTTAGGGCAATAATGACCAGCAAACCAAAGATTACCCAGGGGATATATTTGCTGTAATCGGAGAATTTCTTTTTACCCATATCAATTATGTCATCCGGCGCAGGAACATTCTGCCAATCCATAAAGATCTCCTTTTTCTAGCTTAACCGTTAACAAATAAAAAACCGCCATCTACAGTAACTGTAGATGGCGGCCCGACCACCTAAAACCTTCAGGAGGATTTCCTGAACCCGTTTTTAAAAATTTTAAAGTCTTAACCCTATATTAGTATCTTACAATTATTAAGTTTATTGTCAAGAGTAATTATAACTCT
>JBAZIT010000115.1:0-4142 GCA_041651675.1 Candidatus Omnitrophota bacterium
CTTTCACCAAAGCCGAATCGCGTAAATTTAACCGCCTGTATTTTTCCGGCGCTGTCGAAGTGACTTTTGACTCGCAAGGAAGGATCCTCTTGCCGCAATACTTGAAAGATTTCGCCCAGATCAAAAAAGATGTGGTTGTTGTCGGTGTCTCTAACCGCATTGAGATTTGGGCTAAAGATAAGTGGTCAGAGTTTTACGGAAATTCCCGGCAGTCTTTTGAAGAGATCGCCGAGAAACTGATGGATGTCTAACTTAAAATTTCATACTCCCGTGATGTTAGGGGAGGTTTTAGAGTATTTAGATTTAAGACCCGGTAAGACGATTGTGGATGCGACCTTAGGCACTGCCGGGCATGCTCAAGCAATATTAGAGCGGATTCTCCCTGGAGGAAGGCTCATTGGTATTGACCGCGATGCCACATCTTTAGCGGTCGGCCGCCAACGCCTTAGTGAGTTTGGGTCCGCCTATGAATTGGTCCACGGAAATTTCGTGGATATAGACACGCTCTTAGAAAATCTGAAAGTCAAAAAAGTTGACGGAGTGCTTTTTGACTTAGGGATATCTTCTTTTCAGCTGCAGGATCCCAGCCGGGGTTTCAGTTTTCAGAGCGAAGGCCCCTTGGATATGCGTATGGACCAGGATAGCTATGTCTCGGCATACGATCTGGTCAATAATCTGAACGAAGAAGAACTTTCCACTTTATTGTGGAACTTCGGAGAAGAGCGGTGGCATAACCGCATCGCCCGGATCCTGGTAGAGCAAAGAGAGAAAGAGCCTATTACTACTACGCGGCAGCTGGCAGATATCGCGGCCAGGTCCATACCGGTCAGGTACAGGCATAGGTTCTACCGGATACATCCGGCTACCCGCACTTTTCAGGCAATACGCATTGCCGTTAACCGGGAGCTGGAGGTGCTGGATGCGGCGGTAAATAAAGCCATTACGCTCCTTGATAAAGAAGGCAGGGTATGCGTTATTTCATTCCACTCCCTGGAAGACCGCGCGATAAAGTTGGCGTTCCGTAAGGCCCAGAGCGAAGGCCTGATAGATATCCTGACCCCTAAGCCCTTAACGCCGCTGGCCCTGGAAGTGGAGAGCAACCCGGCAAGCCGTTCTTCAAAATTGAGGGCGGCAAAAAGGATCTAAAAAATATGAGAATGAATAAATTTCTATCCATGATCATCTGCGTAACTCTCTTCTCGCTGCTTTATGTTTACCAGCAGACCGAGATCCTCAGGCTGGCTTATTCCGAGCAAAGGCAATACGCCGTCTTCCAGGAGTTATTGGATAAGAACAGCATCCTGAGGTATAGTATTGAAAAGAATTGCTCATTGGTAAATATCGGGGGCAGCGTATCCGATCATTCAGATTTCCAGATGCCCGATAAATACCAGTTAGTGCGGTTAGTCCCTTCCAAAGAAGGCGTTACTTTTGCCCGAGGGGCAGCGAATAAAGAAACCCTGTTGGCGCGGGTCTTCGGCATTAAAAGGCAGGCCGAAGCCAGGACCATCAACCCATAGATTTATTAATCAAAACTTAATGTGTATATAAGCAACTATCGCCGCAAGGCTGAGGCGGTATTTCTATTTTTCCTCGTTTTTCTGATCCTCTGTATTGGACGGCTGCTCTATATTCAGTTCTTCAATTCCGCTTATCTATCCGGTATTGCCAAAAAACAGCACAACTTATTCGTAGAGTTAGAGCCTTTACGCGGGGTTATCTACGATACTAATTTAAAACCGCAGACCCTGAATTTACCGGCAGCCTCTCTTTATGCCTCGCCCAATTCCATAAAAGAAAGCGATAAAGAACGCATTGTTGTTGCGCTCTCTGGTATATTAAACGTGAACCGGGATTATTTAAGGGATAGGTTAGCCCGTAAAAAATCTTTTATCTGGCTGGCCCGTAAGATTACTCCGCAGCAGGAGGAAGCAGTCAAGAAATTAAAGATCAAAGGGTTAGGTTTTTTAAGGGAGACCAAGCGCAGTTACCCGAATACGTACCTGGCCAGCCAGATCATCGGTTTTGCCGGCCTGGATAATACCGGGTTAGAGGGAATCGAGCTTTACCTGGACAAATATCTGAAAGGCGCCCAGGGCTGGGCGATATTTTTGCGGGACGCGCGGCAGAAAAAATTGGATATTTGGGAAAAGATGGTCCTGCCCAGGGACGGCAACGACATAGTTCTAACTATCGACCAGGTGATCCAGTATATTGCCGAACGCGAACTGGATAAAGCGTATAAGACTTATCATGCCAAAGGCGCGAGTATCATTGTAATGGACCCGCACACGGGGAAGGTCCTGGCTTTAGCCAACCGTCCTACGTATGACTTGAATGAGCATAGCAACGTAAGTAAAGACCAGACGCGCGACCGGGCGATCTGTGACCTGTTTGAACCGGGCTCGGTATTTAAGATCGTTACTGCTGCGGCTGCCCTGGAAGAGAAAAGGGTCAGCGAAGAGGACAGATTTTTTTGCGAAAACGGATCCTACCGCGTAGCTAACCATATCCTGCATGACCATAAGCCGCACGGATGGCTTACCTTTAGAGAGGTAATTGAAGAATCGAGTAATATCGGCACGACTAAGGTCGCTCAGCTTCTGGGGCCGGATACCGTATATAAATATGTAAGGTTATTCGGTTTTGGTTCAAAGTTGGGTATAGACCTGCCGGGAGAAATATCCGGAATGATCAAAGAGCCGCGTTTCTGGTCTAAGACTTCCATTGGCGCTATCCCGATAGGCCAGGAGGTAGGCGTGACCGCGCTGCAATTAGCCAGCGCTATGTCGGCGATCGCCAACGGCGGACAGCTGATGCGCCCCTTTGTGATCGAAGAGATCCGCGATAAACAGGGCAAGGTGATCAAAAAAACTTCTCCGGTGTTGATCCGTAAGGTTATATCCCTGGATACCGCTGCCCGGGTGACTAAGATGCTCACCGGAGCAGTGGAGGAGGGCACCGGCAGAATGGCCCAGATCCCCGGATTTACTTCCGCCGGCAAGACCGGGACCGCCCAGAAACTGGAGCCTAACGGCGCGTATTCACATAGCAAGTTTGTGGCTTCTTTTATCGGTTTTGCGCCTGCCGAAGATCCTTTGGTTACTATTGTCGTATCGGTAGACGAGCCGCATCCGTATTATTTCGGAGGCGTAGTCGCTGCCCCGGTGTTCAGGAATGTTGCTGCCGACGTAATAAGATATATGAAAACTAAGCAGGCCTGGATTGAGGATTTAAATGCAAATCGCCGAGCTCGTTAAATTAATAAAAAACCGTAAGGCTGGCGGCCTAAGCTGTAATTCCCGGCTGGCCAAGAAAGATTCAATTTTTGTGGCTGTCAAGGGCGCCAGGGAAGACGGGAGTAAATTTATCGCTGAAGCGGTAGATCGAGGGGCGAAATTTATAGTTTGCGATCCAAAAGTGAAAATAAACCGCCTTGGTTCAGCAGCGGTCATAAGAGTCAAAGATACGCGCCTGGCCCTGGCTAAATTGGCTGCCCAGTTTTACCGTAACCCTTCCCAAAGGGTCAAGGTTATCGGGATTACCGGGACTAACGGCAAGACCACCATCACCTATCTGCTGGAAGCGATATTCAGAGAAGCAGGTTTTCCTTCCGGGGTGATCGGCACGATCAACTATCGCTTTAAAAATAAAGTCATCCCGGCGAAAAATACCACGCCCGGGCCCATCGAGCTCCAATCTATATTGGCGCGCATGGAAAAAGCAAAGATCAAATACGCGGCCATGGAAGTTTCTTCGCATGCCCTGGATCAGGAGAGGGCCGCGGAAGTGCGTTTCCATTCGGCGATATTCACTAATTTGACCCAGGACCACCTGGATTACCATAAAACCCTGGAAGGGTATTTTGGGGCTAAGCTGAAATTATTTAAAGGCCTTAGCTCAAGCTCGTTTGCCGTGATCAATAATGACGATAAGTATGCTGTCCGGATCAAAAATATCACCCGGGCCAGGATCATTACCTACGGAATAGATAACCGGGCGGATGTAGCGGCCGGGAACATCAAGTTTGGGGTTAACCATACGGAGTTTGATCTTTTAATCCGCAACCGGCAGGTAAAATTCCGGATAAACCTGATCGGCAGGCATAATGTTTATAATACCCTGGCTGGTATTGCCTGGGC
>JBAZIT010000116.1:0-4108 GCA_041651675.1 Candidatus Omnitrophota bacterium
AAAGTTCGCTGTTTTCCAAAGCCACCGCCCCCAGGTCGGAAACCGAAACCAGGAACCTCAAATCATCCTGGGAATAAAAATATTTAGCCGGATTATCCAGCCGGATAATACCCAAAATTTTATTTTCACTGATAAACGGAGCGGCGATCAGCGACAGAACAGGCCGGCTGTCCTGAAGCTTTAATTTCTCGGGGTCAAAACGAAAATCATTCTTAATGTCTTCGACCAGCAACGGGCTGGCATGCCTCAAAACCCATAGGTCAAGAATATTCCCTTCTTTAGCTTTGATCACCAACCCGGGGTCCTCCCTCTTGGCTTTAAAGAGCACCGGCTTTTGGGTCTGGTTATCTACCAGGTATAATACACAGACCCCTTGATTATTGGCGATCAGCGAGAACGCTTCTGCAGTAAAGGCATTCGCCACTACATCCAAGTCCAGGCTTTTATTGATCTCTTCAAGTATGTTCTTTAAACTGCTGTAACGGCGGTATTTTTCTTTCAGGGCAATATTGTTTTTATGCTCCTGGGAGTATTCCACGCTCAAGAGATTGAACTTTTCCTGGATCTCCTGGGAGCGCGAATCCAGGGAGTAGTTGGCTACGGAGTTCTTTCTCAAAAAATAAACGGCCAGCGCGATATTAACGCAATAGAACAGAGAAAGGTACTTCAGGCTGCGGGGGCTTAGGAGTTGGGTAAGATTTAAAGGTAAGATGAGGTAAAGAAGCAAGAATAAAATAACACCGGCAGTTACCCTTAAGGGAAAGTTTTTCCCTAAAGAAGGTTTGGCCATAGTAATATTTTTGGGCTAAACAATCGTTTCTTCGCTGTCTTTATCAAAAAAATGGACCTTGCTCATATCAAAAACAAGATCCATGTCCTGATTGATCTTGGGCCGGTCATGCGCGCCTACGCGGGCGATGAAAGTATGCTTACCGGTATTCAAATAAAGGTAAACTTCCGAACCCATAGGCTCATAAACCTCGCAGTTAACCTTGACGATATTTTCCGGCGGAGCTTCGGATACAAAAAGTTTATCATAAATATCTTCGGAACGTATCCCGAGGATCACTTCCTTATCCACATAGGCATTCATCTTCTGGCGCATATCATCAACCAGCTTGACCAGGATCTTGCCTTCGTCAAAATAGAGCCGGCCGTCTTTCTTGATGATCTTGCCTTTCATGAAATTCATCGGCGGAGAACCGATGAAACCGGCCACAAATTTATTCTTCGGATGGTCGTAAACAGTGATCGGGTCGGCCAGCTGGTGCAATACGCCGTCCTTCATCACCGCGATCCGGTCGCCCATGGTCATAGCTTCAATCTGGTCATGGGTAACATAAATTATGGTCGTCTGGAGCCGGATATGCAGCTTGTGTATTTCCGTGCGCATCTGCACGCGCATCTTGGCATCCAGGTTGCTCAAGGGCTCATCGAACAGGAAAACCATCGGTTTTCTGACGATCGCCCTGCCCACCGCCACGCGCTGGCGCTCGCCGCCGGAAAGTTCCTTGGGCCGGCGGTGCAGCAATCTTTTGATGCCTAATATATCCGCGGCTTCATTTACTCTCTGGTGGATTTCGGATTTCGGTATGCGCCGCAGGCGCAGGCCAAAAGACATATTTTCAAATACGGTCATATGCGGATAAAGGGCGTAATTCTGGAAGACCATGGCGATATCCCTGTCTTTTGCCGGGACATCATTGACCTTTTTATTGCCTATATAAATGTCGCCTGAGCTTATCTCTTCTAAGCCGGCGATCATCCTGAGGGTCGTGGACTTCCCGCATCCGGACGGCCCGACCAGGACCATGAACTCCTTGTTCTCGATACCCAGGTTTATATTATCTACAGCCTTGACATTACCCGCGAAAACCTTGCAGACATTCTTTAAACTGACCTGTGCCATCTTTCTCCTTATTATACGGTTAAGAGTAGCTTACACTAATTATATTAAATTTAACCCAAATAATCAAGTAATTGGCTTAAAGTGAGCTTCAAGTTCTTGCGCTGAACGATCATATCAATAAGCCCGTGGTCCAGTAAAAATTCCGAACGCTGAAACCCCGAGGGAAGTTTCTGCCTGATTGTCTGCTCGATTACCCGGGGGCCGGCAAACCCGATTAAAGCGCGGGGTTCGGCAATGATAATATCGCCTACTCCGGCAAAAGAAGCCATTACTCCGCCCATGGTAGGATTAGTCAGCACGGAGATAAACGCCAAACCCGCCTTATGATGCCGTCCTAACGCCGCGCAGGTCTTGGACATCTGCATAAGGCTGAGCATCCCTTCATACATCCTGGCTCCCCCGCCTGACCCGGAGACAATGATCACAGGGAGTTTATTCTTTACTGCTGTTTCAATTGCCCGGGTGATTTTTTCTCCGACTACCGAGCCCATTGAACCCATGATAAAACGCGAGTCGGTGACCGCGATAACAGTTTTCTTATCATCCAGAAGGCCTTCGCCCGAGACCACCGCATCTTTCATGCCGGTAGCTTTCTGGTCCTGGGAAAGTTTATCCTTATAGGTCTTCGGCCCCTTGAAATCTAACGGATCTGCCGAAAGCATATCCGCGTCATATTCCCGGAACGTATCTTTATCCAGGAGCATATTGACCCTCTCGTAGGCAGTTAACGAAAAATGATAACCGCACTTGGGGCAAACCTTGAGGTTCTCCTCAATAGCTTTATTATACAGGGCTTCGGAACACTCTTCGCATTTGGTCCACAACCCTTCGGGGATCTCTTTCTTCTTTACCCTGACGATAGTATATTTTGGCTTACCGAAAAGGGCCATTTACTTTATCCCCTTATCATGTTTGTTGATCACCAGGCCGGAAAGCACCTTCGGATAAAAATAGGTGGATTTGGCCGGCATTTTATTCCCGCCTAAAGCCACGGCCATAACCTGCTCTATTTTTACCGGATTTAAGAAAAAAGCAACCGCCAACGGGTCCTGGTCAACCGCCGCGATAAATTCTTCCGCGTCCGGGCTGTATTTAAGGCTGTCTTTCTCCGTTGAATCGTAGCCCAGCATCCCTTTGAAAATAATATGGTTTAAAATAGCGACATCCAGAGAACGGTATTCTTTAGGCTTGTCGCTAAGCAATTTATCCAGGAGCTTAATATTTTTGAGCCGTAATAAACGGTATTTTTTATCCTTATACATCCCCAGGAGATGCTCGGCGCGGCCGCCTTTCTCCATCAGAAAGAAAAACCGGTTTTTATCCTTGACCTCTTCAACATCAAAATATTTTTTCAATTCCGGGATAAAACTTTCTAAATTTATCTCTCTGGGCAATCTCAACAGCCGGTGCAGAGGCAATATGGACAGGCCGCGTTGATCCGTATTGGTGAAATAAGCCAGGGTATAGTTGAAGCTTGATTCCTCTGAAAATTTATCGCCCAGTTTTTCCTTCACTTCATCCCGGTAAGCGCAGGAGACTTCGTAACGATGGTGTCCGTCGGCGATAAAAGCCTCTTCTTTCTGCATACCCGACTGCAGCATGTTCAAGGCCTCGGGAGAAGTTATCCTCCAGACCCGGTGGAAAGTTTCTTCGTCGTCTTTGGCTTCCATAAACGCCGGCTTGTTCCTGGCGTATTGCTCATATAAACGCTGGATGACCCGCTGATTATCTTTAGCGATAATGAATATCGGG
This sequence comes from Candidatus Omnitrophota bacterium, assembly GCA_041651675.1. Classification (GTDB taxonomy): domain Bacteria; phylum Omnitrophota; class Gorgyraeia; order Gygaellales; family Profunditerraquicolaceae; genus UBA6233. The sequence goes on from JBAZIT010000116.1 coordinate 3,662, forward strand.
CTTAAATTAGCATTGACCTTGCGGATAAGATTTAAGCGGTCTTCCTTGGCCTGTATCCGCGTGTGCTCGTGGCCGAATACCGGAGCGTCTTTATCCCCGAGCCTAAGGAGCGCTATAAGCCCTAAGCGGGTCTTTTTCTCTCCTTTAATGTTATACTGCTGGCTGTAAAAATATACCGCGGGTTCGGTATCCTGGACGAGGATCTTGTCTTTTAGCCAGTTTTCAAACAGCTGGCCGGCCCGGGAGTATTTATCTTCGCCGGGTATATCTTTTCCTAAAAGTATATGGATATAATTATGCGGATCAAGGTTAAAGTAATGCTCCTGCTGCGCGGGAGAGATCACATCGTACGGGGGGCAGACTACGGCAGATAGGTCTTTAAGCTTCTCCTGGTTATAAAAAACAGCTTGGAAAGGTTTAATTTTTATCATTGCCTGTTAATGGGCA
>JBAZIT010000117.1:0-4038 GCA_041651675.1 Candidatus Omnitrophota bacterium
GCGTAAGTTTTTTCGCTGTCCAATATCTTGAACAATTCGTCGCGGATGCGCTCAAAAGAAACTTGCGCTAATTTTGCTTTCCCGGCTTTGGCCGCCTTGAGCGTTGCCTGGTCAATTTTAAAGCCCAGGCGCGCGGCAAAGCTAAAGGCGCGCAAGATCCGCAGGGGGTCATCGCTAAAAGATCCTTTATCTACGATACGAATTACTTTGGCTTTCAGGTCCTGCCTTGCGCCGTAACGGTCTATCAAAACACTGTTCAAATCCTTACTGTCGAAAACTTCTCTCAATTCCAGGGCGAGAGAATTTATGGTGAAATCGCGTTTACGCAGGTCTTCGGCTATATCTTTCCCGCGGAAATCCGAAAAATCAAAAGTATAGATCCCCGCGTCAGTTTTTTTCACGATCCGGCAGGCGCCGTGTTCCTGGTCCAGGACCACAAAGCCCGCTTTCATCTTATAAGCCAGGGAACGGCCAAAACTTATTGCCCGGCTCTTGATGGCAAAATCAAAATCCGGATTCGCCTTTTCTCTTTTTAAGATCAAGTCACGCAGCGCCCCCCCCACCAGATACAGCCTCACCCGCCGGGACTTAGCGAAATCATAAATGTCTCTTAGAATCTTCCGGTCCTTTAATTTGAATTTGAGCATAACAAACAGGGGACGGTTCTATTTTTCTACAGGAGAATGTGTGAAAAATAGAACCGTCCCCTTTATTTTAAATATCATACCTACTTGTCCTGATTGAATATTGCCGACTGCTGGATGATCTCGTCTTCGACAAATATAGGCGCGTGCGCCCTCACTGCCAGGGCAACGCTGTCCGAAGGCCGAGCATCGATCGCCTTCTCATTGCCCGCTGAATTCCTGAGGATCAACTTGGCGTGAAAAGTATTCTCTTCCAGTTTATCAATGATGACCTTCTCGATTTTCGCTTCCAGGAATTCTATGGTTGAATGCAGCAAATCGTGGGTCAGCGGCCGCGGCGGGGTAAATCCGCTTATCTTCATCTTGATCGCCGAGGCCTCAGGCAGGCCGATCACGATAGGCAGGACCCTCTCCCCGTTTTTTTCCTTTAGCACGATCAACTGGTCATGCCTTTTCTCGTCGATCACGATCTTGCTCAATTCCATTTCAACCATCTGGATATCTTCCTTATCTGGTTTTAACCGGCCGGCGCAGGGGCGGTTTTTCTTTTCCCAGGATATCTTTTAACTCCACCATAAACTGGCCCACGTCTTTAAACTGCCGGTAAACCGAGGCAAAGCGCACGTAAGCGACATCATCCAGGGACTTTAATTTTTCCATCACTAACTCGCCGATGCGCTCCGAGGAAACTTCGCGGTCGCTCTTCTTCTGGATGGAGCGCTCTAACCACGTAACGATCTCTTCCATCTTCTCCACGCTGATCGGCCTTTTTTCACAGGCGCGGATAATCCCGGCGAGTATTTTTTTGCGGTCAAACGGCTCGCGGCGGCCGTCTTTCTTGATCACCATCAGGGAAACTTCCTCGATATATTCATAAGTAGTAAAACGCTTGCCGCATTTGAGGCATTCGCGGCGGCGGCGGACCGCCGATTCTTCCGCGGTGGCCCGCGAATCCACTACTTTATCCTCTTTATAATTGCAATACGGGCACTTCATTCTATTTTCTTTACCTTTATCCCGGCTTCTTTCAAAAATTGCGCGGCCATTTTATCCGGGTAAGCCCCGGCAATGACAATCTCTTTTATCCCGGCGTTGATCAGCATCTTTACGCAGATAACGCAGGGCTGGCAGGTAGCGTAAAGCTTGCTTCCCTTGACGCTGATCCCGTATAAAGAAGCCTGGATCAGGGCATTCTGCTCAGCGTGTAATGCCCGGCAGAGTTCATGGCGCTCTCCCGAAGGGATATTCAGCTTTTGGCGCATGCAGCCGACATCCACGCAGTGTTTTAATCCCGAAGGCGCGCCGTTATATCCTGTGGCCAGTATCCGCTTGTCTTTTACGATGACCGCTCCTACGCTGCGGCGCAGGCAGGTCGCTCTTTTAGCTACCAGCTTGGCAACCTCTAAAAAATATTCGTCCCAACTCGGCCTCTTAGGCATCCTAGTCTTCTTTTTCATTTTTCCTTCACCAGTTGCGGATATAACGGGAACTTTCCGGCTAAACTTAAGACCTCTTTTTTAACCGCCTCTAATTTTTTGGGGTCATCGCTTGCTTCTATGGCGGCATTGATAAACTGGGCTATTTTACGCATATGGAATTCTTCTAAGCCGCGGGTGGTTACTGCGGCTGTGCCGATACGCACGCCGCTGGTTACGCCAGCCCCCTTTTTATCAAAAGGAATGAGATTTTTATTCACCGTAATATTGATCTGGCCCAGGATATTGGAGGCATCGCTTCCGGTAACCCCTTTTTCGCTCAGGTCCACCAGCATTAAATGGTTATCTGTTCCTCCGGAAACAATGCGGAATCCTTTTTGGGCCAGGTCTTTGGCCAGCTCTTTGCAATTCCTGACTACCTGCCTCTGGTAGGCGCGGAACTGCGGGCTCATTGCCTCTTTAAATGAAACGGCCTTGGCCGCGATCACGTGCATCAGCGGCCCTCCCTGGATCCCGGGGAAGATCTGGGCGTCGATCTGTTTGGCAAAATCCTTACGGCAGATAATAAACCCGCCGCGGGGGCCCCGCAGCGTTTTATGCGTCGTGGAACTGACAAACTCCGCGTAAGGAACAGGCGAAGGATGCGCGCCTGCGGCAACCAGGCCCGCGATATGGGCCATGTCTACGAATAAATACGCACCGACCTTATCACATATCTTCCTGAAGGCCTTAAAATCCAATTTTCGCGGATAAGCTGAAGCTCCGGCCAGGATCATTTTCGGTTTATGCTTTTTGGCCAAATCCATGATCCGGTCATAATCCAGCATTTCGGTCTTGCGGTCTACCCCGTAACCGACCATTTTAAAGAACCTGCCTGAAAAATTATGCGGATGGCCGTGGGTAAGATGCCCGCCGGCAGCCAGGTCCATTGCTAAAACCGTATCTCCGGGCTCAACCGCCGCAAAATAAACCGCCATATTCGCCTGCGAGCCGGAATGCGGCTGCACATTCACATGTTCACCGCCGAATAATTTCCTGGCCCGCTCAATAGCCAGGCTCTCTACCGCATCCATATTTTCGCACCCGCCGTACCAGCGCCGCCCGGGATATCCTTCGGCATATTTATTGGTCAGGACCGAACCTTGGGCTTCCAGCACAGCCAGAGAAGTAAAATTCTCCGAAGCGATCAGCTCTAAGTTCTCCTCCTGCCTCTTGATCTCATCCCTGATAGTCTTATAGATCTGCGGGTCAACAGCCTTTAAAAACTTCACCTTAATCCACCTCTTACCTTTCTTTCAATTGTTTTAATTTGATTGAGCCTGCGTTCGTGCCTGCCGCCCTGAAATTCAGTATTTAACCAGGCAGCGGTTATCTTTTTAGCTAATGGAGGTTTGACAAAAATCGAACCCATAACCAGGACATTGCTGTCATTGTGTTCGCGGGACAAGCGGGCGGACCTTACATTACTGCATAACGCCGCGCGCACGCCGGGCACGCGGTTAGCGACGATCGAGTTGCCTATTCCGCTTTTACAGATCAAAATACCTTTTTTAGATTTATCCTTGGCGATCTGCCTGGCCAAACTAAAAGCCAAGGCCGGATAATCGCACCTCTCGGCGCTAAAAGCCCCCAGGTCGCTGACAGTAAACCCTTTCTTTTCCAGGTACGGCTTTAAACTTTCTTTTAAAGCAAATCCGCCGTGGTCAGCGGCAATAAGTATCTTTTTCATATCAGTTTGATCACCCTTTCCAACGCCTCTCTTATATTTATAAATGTCTGCTCGTAAAAATCCAGGGATTTACCCATCGGATCCGCGATATCCAGTTCATTGCCCTCTATTTTAGCAAATTCCCTTAACAAAAACACCCTATTTTTTGCCTCGGGCACGATCCTTAATATTTCTTTTTCGTGCGCCCTCTCCATAACCAGGATAAGGTCGGATCTTTTGATCATTCCAG
>JBAZIT010000118.1:0-3945 GCA_041651675.1 Candidatus Omnitrophota bacterium
TTTTAATCTTATTTTGACTGGGCATCTTTTAACTGTTTATATAATTCATCCAATGATTGCGGGATTATTTTGGTGTCAGTCAATATCGGCATAAAGTTAGTATCGCCTTTCCACCGCGGGACTATATGGATATGTAAATGCCCGGTTATCCCTGCCCCGGCGCTGCGGGAAAGATTCAGGCCGATATTATATCCTTGGGGCTTAATGGTTTTTTCCAGGAGCTTTTTCGCCCTTTTTAAGGCCCGGAACAGGTCAACTGCCTCTTCATCGCTCAATTGTTCCAGCCGGTTAACATGCCTTAACGGTGAAACTAAAAGATGGCCGTTGTTATACGGATAAATATTCAAAATTACCGACGAGTAGCTGGTCTGGAATACCACGTAGCCTTTCGGCTTCCTGCTGGAGGGCCGGCAGAATATACAGCTTTGTTGCTTAATGTTCTTTACGTAACTGATCCTCCAGGGCGCCCAGAGTTTGTCCATCTTTATAACTCCACTATTTTTGCTTCTATTTTATCGGTAAGCTCGATTATCCCGTAGGTATTGGTTTTAGCGAATACTTTATCGGTCAGGCTACCGGGGTTAAAAAATAAAATTCCGCCTATTCTTTCATTAAAAGCCGAGTGCGAATGGCCGAAGATGACAATATCCGGTTTTTCTGCCCGGAACTCGCCGGAAAGCACCTCAATAAGGTTATTCGGGGCGCCGTATCCGTGCATGATGCCGATCCTGAATTTCCCGGCTTTAAAGATTATTTTTCGCGGCAAGGACTCACAGATCTCCTGGGGGTCCATATTCCCGCAGACTGCCCGAAAATCCGCGCACAGGGACTTTAGCTTTTCAAATATCCCCATACTTACAAAGTCTCCGGCGTGGATAACCATGTCCGCATGCTGGAGTTCTTCCACTAATCCGGCAGGGAGACTGGCTTCTTTACCCTGGATATGCGTATCCGAAATCACCACTATTCTCATGCGATCACCCGCGGCCGCGAATATAGGTCCAGGATCTGGTTCAGGCTATTTATATCCCAGGTCCAGATCTTTTCCTCCAGCGCCCTGAGCCTGGTATTCATATCGATATCTTTCAAGGTAATGATGATCTTTCTCTGCAGCTTATGCCGGTACCGGCGGCACTCCCGGGAAAATTCCAGGACGTCTTCCTCGGTCAGCAGGTCGGTTTTGAGCGCCACGATCCACAGGCTCTCATTAGAACGCCCGATCAATCCATTTTTTAATATCCGGCTGTTAAAACGCAGCGGTTTTATTTCGCGGAAGTGGTTTAAGCGGATCTTTTTCCTTTCCAGCTGGACCATTTCATTCTCAAACAGGCAAAGCAGTTCATTCATCCTTTCCATAAGCGGCTTCTGCGCGTTAACAATAAATTCCTGGATCAGCTCCTGCAGGCTGTCGCGGAACCTGGTCTTCTGGTTTTTAGCGTCAAAAGTAAGGGAATGCAGCTTCTCCTGATAAACGAATTTTATCCAGAAGCTGAATACCCGGTCGTTTATTTTCAAGAAATCCGCGCTGCGGGCCAGGGTATCCAGTTCCAATAAATGGCTGATCCTGGATAGTAATTCTTTTTTCTGCATACGCAGGATATGGGCGATCTCCTTGATCCTGTTTCTGCCGTTAGAGACCAGGTAAAGGATGGATATGTAATCATTGCTGTGCGGGCAGTCCAGGAATTTTTTGACATAGCTGGAGAAGCGCTGGTTTAACAGCCCGGCAGAATCAAAGAGCAGGCTTTCCAGTATTTCGGAAAGCGTAACCCCTTTATTTTCCAGCAGGGAGTTAGCGATGACCTCAAGGTACATGGGGCAGCCGCCGGTAAAATGCACGATAAAATTCTTTAACGGCGCGCTTAAATTGACAGCCGTTAGCCTGCTTTCCAGGTATTCTTCGCTGGCCTTTATATCGAAAGGTTCGACTGTCACTAATTCAAAATTTCCGAATAAAAGCGAAAGGTTCTTTGAGAGCACGCTTTTAGCCTTGAATTTCATAGAGCTTAAAATTATATACATCGTGTTCTTGTTGGTGACCAGGAGCCTGGACCATTCGCGGTAAAGATTGGCAAAACCCACGCTCTCTAAGTTTTGGAATTCGTCAAATATTACCACGCAGGACTTGCCGGTTTCCTGATGGATTATTTCGCAGAGCAGGTTCAGCTCAGTGAATATGTCCTTCTTTTTTCTCCTGGTCAAGCTGCTCAGGATAAACCTTATCTTTTCCACTGTTCTAGGAGCGTATTTCTCGGATCTGCTGATGAGAAAATCCAGGTCTTCTTTTAAGGCTATTCCGCTATTGCCCAGGAAATTATAGAGCAGGACTCCGGCGAACCTTCTGGCAAAAGAATCCAGGGATTCGGGCCTGGCCTCTAAGTAAAGCATGATAATACGGTTATCCTGGAATTTTTCCAGGAAACGGAAGATAATAGAAGTCTTGCCTACCAGCTCATCGCCGATGATAGCGATATTCTGGCGGTAATTATCTTTTAAGCCGCTCACGCGCTTATTCAGTAATTCCAGATAGGCATCCCGCCCGAAAAATAATTTTTTAGTCATGGCAGATAAAATAAAGGATTCTGGGATATATGCCCTTTGCGTATTTCAAAATGCAGATAAGTATTCTTATCCCTGCCGCTTGAGCCTGCCCTGGCAATAACCGCGCCCTTCTGCACATTATCCCCGGCCTTAACGAATACTTCGGAATTCCTGGCGTAAACCGTGAATAAGCCGCCGCCATGTTCAATGATCAAGGTCTTACCGAAACCCGCGAAATCCCGGCTCAAAAAAACAACCTTACCACTCCTGGAAGCGGCTACTTCCGGAGAAGCGTAAGGTTGTATGTTGATACCCTGATTGACCATATTATTGATTGTTTGCCCGAATGAGCCGGTTACCCTGCCGGATAACGGCCAGATAAAATCATCATTATCCCCGTATCTGGCGCCTGGCGGCTGCGGCTTAAAACGGTTAGGAATGAATATCTGCCTGCCTGTCTCTATTGCCGTGGCATCGGATATGCGGTTGACCTTGGCCAGTTCTTCCAGGTCCACCCCGTAGATCCTGGATATCTTCCAAAGAGTCTGGCCTTTTTCAATACGGTGATAAGTGCCGGCCAGGCCCGCGGGCGCTTTAACCGCGGCAGGCTGTACATAGGGAACGGTGGCGCAGCCGGATAAGAAGAGTAGGCAGCATATAGTAGGTAGTAGGTAGGGTATTCTTTTTCTATTTTTAAATATATATTTTTTCATATTTTTGTTTTTCCTACCTACTGCCTGCTAACTACTACCTACTGCATTTTTAGCGGGCGAGCGGAATCGAACCGCCATCTATAGCTTGGGAAGCTATCATTCTACCACTGAACTACGCCCGCAGGCATTTATCCATCAGCTTAATAGAGCAATATCTCCCGCACATCGTGCAAACATCCTTATTCTGCGGCTGCGATGATTTCCGGTATTCCCTGGCTTTCTGCGGGTCTATAGAAAGCCGGATCTGTTTTTTCCAATCCCTTTTTTGGCGGGCTAAGGACATGGCCCTGTCCCATTTTATGGCCTGTTCCTTATTCTTCACTATATCTGCGGCATGCGCAGCGATCCGGGAAGCGATAACCCCCTCTTTTACGTCATCCAGCGACGGATGCCTGAGGTGCTCGGCCGGCGTGACATAACATAAAAAATCCGCGCCAAAACCGGCAGCCAAAGCCCCGCCTATCGCAGCAGTGATATGGTCATAACCGCTGGCTACATCAGTCACCAGCGGGCCTAACACATAAAAAGGCGCCTGGTGGCAAAATTTTTTCTCTAAAACTATATTTCTTTCAATCTGATCTAAAGGGACATGGCCCGGGCCTTCGATCATTACCTGGACATTCCTCTTTTTAGCGCGCAGCGCCAATTCCCCTAAAGTCCGGAGTTCGCCAAGTTGTGTTTTATCCGTAGC
>JBAZIT010000119.1:0-3937 GCA_041651675.1 Candidatus Omnitrophota bacterium
ACTTGGATTATTCGCAACTCAGAAGTTTCGCGCATATGTCGCGCGAGATATGCCAAGTCTCGACGGGGGCGCGACACCGTGAGACAGTGTTTGAAGTAGTTGAGCGCGCTGCCTATCAATCGCGCGCAACTATACTCGCGCAACATAATGCAATACTCGCGCAATACCCAACTATTCGCGAGACTGCACTTATGTGGGCATACTTGCGCGATGATGTAGATGCAATGCGCGCGACTATTATGGATCCTAGCGATGTAGATATTGTTGTTACACAGTTACGAGATACTATGATCGCGAAGACGATGACAACAACGAGGGACTATATTGATATTTGCGCGTCTGGTTTGTCTCATCAGGTTGCGCGCGCAAACATCGATATAGTGAATGCTGGGCGTATTGTTGCGAGATATCTGAAAGGGAGTGGTGGTAGCGATGCACAACAATGCGATGTACTTGCGCGAGTCTCGCAAAATGGCGAACTATTATATGTGCGCAACAATGAAAGAGTTGTTAGCGCGATATATAATGTGTTTGGATTTGACCGTTTGCGCGAGTATGTTGCAGCAGTTGCGCGCGGCAACGATAGCGTGGCGACTAACTTGAATGAGCGCGCATATGCGATTCGCGCGATTCTATTGCATGATCGCGACAGTGTTCCATTTGTGATCGAAATAATGCGCGCGATGAGACAGCGACTTATTCCAACTGATGCAGAAAACGCGCGAGTCATTGCGGATATTCTTCGTTTGATTGATAATCGCGAGATTACCACTAAACTTCTACATTGGTATTTTGTAAGTCCGTTCTTTTCACGCGAACTATTTAACATTATGACTCATCATGATGATTGCGCGCAAATGTCTATGGTTGGTCACATACATGACATATTTCATACACTTCCTTGTAATAACATGACTTGCGCAAGTGTTCGTATGTTAATGCAATGGATCGCGCGCAATGATCATGTACCAGCGCATATTATGAGCGATTTTAGCTATCTTATGCGCAACTTAATGTACAACAACGCGCCCGCTCGAACTGTCTTAGCGCATATGCCGATTAAGATATATGTTGAGTCATCATTGGGAACAGATGGCGATATGATATCGATAGTTGATGCGACAGGCGCGCGCTCGACATTGCGCAATCATGTGATGTATCATATGTTACCACTCGCATCCATTACGATGAGATTAAGTTGCGCGCGAATAAGTGTCATCAATCAACTAATTGAGTCAGAATATTCGGGCTTCTCAAGAACGTATTTTATTGTGGGTCAGCCCTAAATAAGCGCGCTCGAGCAAGCAAAGTTAGCAGTCACAATACACTAGAACATGTATTTTTTTGATTTTTACATAGATTAATTACTAAGCAAGTTCGGTTATCAAGTAAATTCCGGTATGCATCAATTCCTACTTGGCGCACTGTTGTATATGGATCGGTCACAATATCGCGCGATCGCACATGTATCATCATTCGCGCGCAACATTGTTATGCAATTGCGACAAGAGAGCAGTGGTAGCCATATACTTGCGCAACAACGTGAGACAGTATTTGAAGCAGTTGAGCGCGCAGCTCGTCAATCGCGCGCAACTATGCTCGCGCAACATAATGCAATACTCGCGCAATTCCCAACTATTCGCGAAATCGCGCTCACCTGGGCATACTTGTGCGATGATGTAGATTCTTTGCGTGCTGCACACTTGGACTCATGCGATATTGGCATTATCAAGAAGTTGCATAATATTATGGTCAATGTGCCATATAACGAGGTCGATGTTGATGGCGCGCTCGCTTGTACGATTATTCGCAGATCTGGTTTATCGACTCGCGCGACTATTGATAATATCATACAATGTTTCGCGCCTCGTTGTATGCAGTACATAAACTCGCCCATTGATGCTAGTGATCCAATACTTGCGCAAATCTCGAGCAATGGTGAACTAATATATGTGCGAAATGATGCGCGCATTGTTGATATCATATGCGACATATTTGGGGTTGAAGCATTACAGCAGTATATCACCGATCATGAGAGTGTTACTATGTGTCGTACTAATTTATGCGAGAGATCATATGCTTTGCGCGCCATCTTGCGCAATGATACAAAACGCACTTTGACTAGATGGGTAATAGACACGGTGCGCATTATGAAACTTGCGCCAACTAGTGTAGCGAACGCGCAAGTTATTGCTGATATCCTTTGCTTGTTAGGAGATCACGAAACAGTCATATCATTGTTAAGCGACTACTTCACCAGTACATTATTCTCGCCCGAGTTATTGGACATTATGGCGCGAGTTGATAACAAGGCATCGCGCGCATCATTGATCGATAATATTCTTAAACAAATCAATATGCGAGTTGAGAGTTATATGAATTGCACGAGTATTGGCATATTAACTCAATGGATATCGTATCATAAACATAGTATGTTGCACAATACTATTACTAGAGTATATAGCCTAACTAGAGATAATGCGAGTGTTTGTACGACGCTTGCATATATCCACACAGATGTTCTCGCGAAGTCTGATGAATATATGAGAATCGCGCGCAATGTACATGCCAATGGCACTATACTGCGCGTATGCGAGTATATGGTGAAACACATGAAACCAACAGTGTTTTCAACAGTAGGACCAAAGTTCACACAATCCTCGCATATGATCGCGCAACTTGTAAACCTCGCGTTTATTGGATCCGATCCAAGTGATCACGATAGCGACCGTGATAGTGATAGTGATCATGATCGTGATGGTTTTGATAGGTTCCCAAATGATACAGATGGTTTGCGCGAATTATTATTATCAGGATATGCATCAATGCGCGATATGGTATGATACATCATCGAACGGTAAACTCATCATCCTCTTCCTTTTCATGAGAACAAAAAAATAAAACATCTTATTTTTTATTTCATAACATTGATGCTATCACATGTCGATATATGTAAATTCTTCATCAATCGCGGCATGTTCCTCAGGTGTCATATCATCCGTTACACCGAAGAAAGTACGTAGTTGCTCGGTCGTGCGCACAATAAGATAGTCGAACGCGAGAGTATTGGCAGTAAGCTGAATCAAATCGCGCATATTCAAAAACTGCGCACTCATGAATAGTTCGTATAATGGTTGACCTATAATGAGATTTGTTAATCCCATATCAACCATAAACTTATGTTCCCATCCTTCATAGTTAGGGCGAATCTCGCGGAATGTGCGATCTTCATACTTGCGAATCGGCTCGTCTGCATTGAGCTCGCGCGCATCACAATACTTAAGCGCGATTGCGATGCCTTTTGGTGTCCATGCGCATGTCGCGGGATCGTACAATAGCGGGACTTCCAGTGGGCTATCTGGCGTGTCTGTTTCCGACGTAGGCGGGATATTAATAAACATATCTCGGATCATTTTCGACCATGCGATATGTGTGTATGGAATCGTTGTGCGTAAAATTTCTTTATCATCAACTGCTGATTTGCATGTAATGATAACTTTACGATTCGCAAAGTTCGCTGGAATCTTTGGACGTTTGGCCATAACTTCGTCCGCGGCAAGCCGATTACCAAAGATTTCGTTCCAGTCAATGTGTTCCAAGATAGCGCGCCAATCGGACTTACCAATTGGCTTTGCACCGCTTGCGCTCGTGGAAGGAGAAGGAGGAAGCTCATCATGCTCGCTCGCGCTCGTGCTCGTGCTCGCACTTGTACTTGCTTGATCGCTCATTAATGCTCTAGTATTTGTAGATAAGGGGTATGTTTTAATATTCCTTATCCAAATTATTCATTTTTATTAGGATCCCATCCCCTCGACAACTAACTAACATAGTCAAAAAATAGGCAAGTGCTAGCTAGGCATGATCACTAATTTTACTCGGTATCATCTGAATACATACTTGTTTTAGTCGTGCGCATTAGTACGCCTCTCTCGCGCGC
>JBAZIT010000120.1:0-3919 GCA_041651675.1 Candidatus Omnitrophota bacterium
GGGACTTGAATGATTTGCGTCATCGCGAAGATGGTCCTGCTGTGGAGTATGTAGATGGAACGCGCATGTGGTATCGTAATGGCAAACGTCATCGCGTTGATGGACCTGCAATAGAACGCGCGAATGGAACTCGCGAATGGATACGTAATGATTTGCGTCATCGCGAAGATGGACCTGCAATTGAGGACGCAAATGGACAACGCGAATGGTGGCTTGATGGTTTGCGTCATCGCGAAGATGGACCTGCAATTGAGGACGCAAATGGACAACGCGAATGGTGGCTTGATGGTTTGCGTCATCGCATTGATGGTCCTGCTGTGGAGTATGTAGATGGAACGCGCGCATGGTATCGTGATGGTAAACGTCATCGCATTGATGGACCTGCAATAGAACGCGCGAATGGAACTCGCGAATGGATACGTAATGGTTTGCGTCATCGCGAAGATGGACCTGCAATTGAGTATTTGGATGGAACGCGCGAATGGTACTTGAATGATTTGCGTCATAGAGTTGATGGACCTGCGAGAGAATGGACAAATGGAACTCGCGAATGGTGGCTTGATGGAGTGTTAATACGCGCGGAACATCCATAAAGTGATAATAGCATCTCCTTTGATTTTTTTTGAATTTTTTATTGTAATAAAAACATGATGCAATTACTAGATGACTACACTATCGCGCATATCGTTGAGAGTATGATACCAGTTGCTGTTCGAGATGGTGTGTATGATGAGACGATAAGTGATGTTATGCGCGATCTTTGCAAACTTGCAATGACAAGTAAGCGCATGTATGATGTAGTAGAACCTATCATTCTGAAGTACGCGAGTATGAGCTTACTGCATAAGAGTGATTTGGATGGTATTGTGTACATGTACGTTGACTATCGTGGACGGATACATAGAGTTGATGGACCTGCTGTAGAGATAAATGATGGAACGCGCGAATGGTATCAAGAGGACAAACTTCATCGCATTGATGGACCTGCTGTAGAACGCGCGGATGGAACGCGCGAATGGTATCAAGAGGACAAACTTCATCGCATTGATGGACCTGCTGTAGAACGCGCGGATGGAATGCGCGAATGGTACTTGGTTGGTAAACTTCATCGCATTGATGGACCTGCTGTGGAATACGCAGGTGGACATCACGAATGGTATTTGTTTGGTAAATTTCATCGCGTTAATGGACCAGCTATTGAGTGCGCAGATGGATCGCGCGAATGGTATCAAAATGGTAAAAGTCATCGCGAAGATGGTCCTGCTGTAGAGTGGGCAAGTGGATCGCGCGAATGGTGGCTTGATGGTAAACGTCATCGCATTGATGGACCTGCAATAGAGCGCGCAGATGGAATGCGCGAATGGTATCGTGATGGCAAACTTCATCGCGAAGATGGACCTGCTGTAGAGAGCGCTAGTGGAACGCGCGAATGGTGGCTTGATGGTAAACGTCATCGCATTGATGGACCTGCTGTGGAGAACGTGGATGGAACGCGCGAATGGTATCGAGATGGAGTGTTAATACGTGAGGAACATCTGTGAAGTGATAATATTTTTTTGAAATATATGACATGAAAAAATAAGAAGATGCAATTACTGGATGACTACACTATCGCGCATATCGTTGAGAGTATGATACCTGCGGCTGTTCGAGATGGTGTGTATGATGAAACGATGAATGATGTTATGCGCGATCTTTGTAAACTTACTAGGACAAGTAAGCGCATGCATGATGTGGTAGAACCTATCATTAGGAAGTACGCGAGTATGAGCTTACTGGATAAGAATCATTCGGATGATATTGTGCACGTGTACGTTAACTATCGTGGATGGAAACATAGAGTTGATGGACCTGCTGTAGTGATGAGTGATGGAACACGAGAGTGGTACTTGAATGGATTGCTTCATCGCGTTGATGGACCTGCTGAAGAGCATGCAAATGGAACGCGCAAATGGTATCGTAATGGCTTGCGTCATCGCGAAGATGGTCCTGCTGTGGAGTATGTAGATGGAACGCGCGAATGGTATCTTAATGGCAAACGTCATCGCGAAGATGGACCTGCAATAGAATGGAGTAGTGGAACGCGCGAATGGTACCTGAATGGTAAACGTCATCGCATTGATGGACCTGCTATAGAATGGGCATATGGAGCACGCGAATGGTACCTGAATGGTAAACATCATCGCATTGATGGACCTGCTATAGAGTGCACGAATGGAACACGCGTGTGGTATCGTGATGGTTTGTGTTAATACGTTGGAACATCCATAAGTGATAATATTTTTTTTGAAATTACTAAAAAATGAGAGGGTTGTAAGAATGTCCTAGATTGCGCGCCAATTGTTGAATGAAAAAAATAAATGTCTCGATAGAATGGGGGAAGGAATCTGATCTATAAGACACATCATGCGATACATGCGCTTCGTATTCTATGTTCGCGCAACAATGCGCTAATGATGATATCAATGAGAAGGCGAATGCGTGTGGTTTGATATTTGAACAAGGAAGTGCGCGAACGCACAAACTCGCGCCATTCCATGAGATCGCGCACATCTGCGCGTTGCATGATGATGGCAAATGTGTTCGTCAAGTTGCAATAGTGATTAATAAACAAGATCTTATGCTCGGTCATGTTATGCGGGTCTATGAATGCAAGTGCGCATGAACCGTACACGCGAATGTATGCGCGATTCAATATGAAACGCACAAGAACGCGATCCTGATACTTGTGCATGTCAAGAGCATACTTAGATTCGCGCATAATGTCACAGTTGCATAATAACGCGCCAAGTGCGAATCGCGTACGCGGACTCTTGATGCATATATGGTTCTTTATGTAGTTTGCGCTTTGTTCAATGATAGGCTTAATAGATATATCATATTGGTTTATCTCGGATATTATTTGCATGATGCTAGTGATTTGCTTGACTATGTGTCCTTCGCGCTCAAGTACTAGTTTGAGTTTAGCATTATCACGCGCAATAACAACGCGCGCACGAGTATAATACATGTTGATATCGTAAAGAATGCTTTCCAGGTTCAGCAATGAGATCAAGTTCGGATATTTCTTGAACAATATACGGATTGGCACAAGTGTTCTGGAAAGCGCCATTTTGATTGTTGATAGTATGATTGGAGGCATTGCGCGCTTTACTTCATGATGTGCGACATATTGCATCTCGCGCGCGAATGATGAGAAGTGGATAAACGATACTTCAATATCAGGTTTCCAGTCATGCGATTCGTAGTTGATAGCATTGCGCGCGATACGTTCATCTCGTATATTCCATATCGCGCGCATCATAATGCGCGAACCCTCGGGTGTGTTTATGCGCGTGTCAGGAAGCGAACCGCTCTTATATTCGCGAAAGTCGTATTTGCTATCTAGGAAGATATGACGTAAACCAACTAATGCGTTATGTTGCGCGAATAATGGATGATTTTGTTCGGTGATGATATGATCAAAGGATGATACATTGCGCGCGAATGCGCGCTTTAGAAAATATGACTTTTCGACCAGAAAACTCGCAACTTCATCAGTAATGGCGCAGCTGTATGGATTGATCATAATATAGATGACGTCGCAAATAGATATGACTGAATCTAACGCGCACAGAAGTTTGACATTATTCGCAAACATCGCAGCATTTGCAAGTAACGAAATATTTACGTTAATTGCTTTCCGCGCTTGTGACTCATCTGGTGGAACATCGCGCAACCAGTAATGTTCTAGTGCAAATCGAAAAATGCGCCAACTCGTTGTTTGGTTAGATGCGCCATGATGCACAAGATTGTTCGCGGGATGATACTTAGGTATCGAGCGAACGTAAATTCTCGTAATATCATATTCTTTATTATCATCGTATATTACGATACCCTTCGAAAGCAGGAATTTTACGAGATCGAGATCGTCATATCG
>JBAZIT010000121.1:0-3908 GCA_041651675.1 Candidatus Omnitrophota bacterium
ACGGTCCCGATAGTATTATGAGTATGTCTGCCAACTTTGTCGGACTGTGACCACAATTAGAGCACAACTATTTTTTTGCACTAGGATTCCTAGTGCAGAATAAAACGCGAGATATGAATGCCAGAAAAAATGAAAATTATCATATTAAAGTAAAGGAATAATCATGGCAACAACGAAACATCCATCTTATCATAGTGAGGAGGATATGAGTGAGCGCGGGCGAGAGTTCGATATTAGTATAGATGGCGTGGATGATGAAAATGGACCTTCAGCGAATGCTACATCGGACGCACATACCTCTGAGACATTTAGCGCAATCACAATTCGCGCGCTTGACCGTGCGACCTTGCGCGAATGGTCCGCGACTCTCGACCAAGTCGCGCGCGAGCTTGATGATGTACCAACGAGTAAGCATTCGCTATTTACGCGCGCAAACACGATTCGCGTGATTAAGCAACTAATCGCGCGCAACCAAGGTATCAAGATCATGCTTGCGCCTCAAAGTGACCAAAGCAAGAAGTCGCGCGCACTTACTATCACATTCTTTCTCGCAGTGCAATGCGACTTACTTCCAACGATCCACGATGAACTCACGATTACTCTTGAATCTGTCGCGCAAACTGATACAGAGATGGCATTCAAGCGATTGGTTAAGCGCGTCGAAGAGCAAGATGCTGAGATCGCGCGACTCGCTGGTATCATCTCCACGTATGGCGACTTCACTCGCGCGCACGAGATTAGCAGCATTGTTATGCACATTGGCGCGCGCTATGGACCACTAAGCGAGCGCATGTTCAATCTCGCGAAACGCACAAGCGCAGCTGAAGTTGATGGTAAACCAATTGTCTTTCGCGTACTTGGTTGCGATGCGCCTATTTGGCTTCGTTCTGTTATTCGGTTTGCAAATGTATGTTTGCCAATACAGACAGAGTTTCGTACTTATGAGGGGAGTCATTCATTTACTATCCCTCAAGAAAAGACGGGAGGCAATGAGATGTCATCAAGTCCTATCTCGCTTAATGAGTGGATCGCAATTAGGGCGCATGAATGCACCTGTCGCATTCTCATCATCATGCCAGTATGTTGCGCATACACTAAGCTGGCTTCACGCGCGAACATCTTCGCACTTAGTTCGGTAAATACAACTAGTACAACTAAGCCATGTCCAACGCCAACGGTTATCTTTGGTAATCCATTCATTGAAGCAAGCGATCGCGCGGCATATGATCAAGAGATAACACAACATCGCGCGAAGTTCGCACCATGGCTTAAGCAATGCGCGCATGTTCATGTCGCGCAACTTGGTACGAGCGAGTCGCAAGTCGCAAGCGCTGGTCCGGTTGTTGGTCCAATTTATCAGTACAATGAAGAGATCGCGCGCGAATATAAGAGTGCAATCGATACCAAGGGCGAGTTAGATCCAACAACGAACGGATGGACATATCCAACGCACATCGTGAGTATCTCAGGCAATGTTAAGTAAGTAAGTCTCTCCTATTTTTTTATGATTGCTTGCGCGAGCAAAAATGCGCGTGCGAGCACGCGCGCGATTAATTTTGCTAATGTTAATGTGATGCGATTACTAATATACTATAAATTGTCGCGACACATGACGACAGCATCAACAATCGCGGGAATCATATTCATATTGGTCTTCATAGTAACAATATGGCTCGGCATTATCTACTTGCCAAAAACACCTCATCATTATCCATATTCGTATGGAATGCATCCAATGCATCATCCAAACCCAATGTTCGGACCTCATGTGTGGTAAGCGCGCGATCATAATCATATCAATATTCGCGAAAGAGAAATACGAATGACCCTTATTTTTTTCATTCTGTCCAGTATAATTACATCCGAGCATGGACGCGTCGATAATCATTGCAATCGCGCTAGTCATTGTGCTCATCGTCGTTATTTGGTTTAGTTCTAGTCGCGCGCAAAACACGGAGGTGCGCGATCCACCACATGTGCGCGTGATTTCATCATATAGCATGCCTCCTCCGCGCGCGATTCGTCCGCGCTTTGTTCCATTTTCTCCGTACGTGTGGGATCCATACTCGAACCCATCATGGATGCTTCCGCGCAGGCGCATGTACTCGTTCCCATCTTTGCACCCTCACAGGCGCCCGCGCCATCATTGATAAATAAACAATCCAGCAGTGTTTATCAAAAAAATATCATTGGCGCAAATATGAGATATGATGCATCGAGTGCATATATATCTAATCAATACATGAGTACATATTTCACGCATACTCTTTTTTTATTCGATTAGACTCGCAATTATTATCTCATGGCACTACTCTACTAAAGTGGTCCATCCTCGAGAAACAATACTGTGTTTTTTCGTCCGTACGCGAATGCCCGCATGATACCATTTGCGCGTTCCATCTGCTCTTTCAATTGCTGGTCCATCTAAGCGATGATAATTTCCATCTCGAAACCATTCGCGCGATCCATCTGCGCACTCTATAGCAGGACCATCTTCGCGATGAAGTTTGCCCTTTCGGTACCATTCGCGCGTTCCATCTGCGCACTCTATAGCAGGACCATCTTCGCGATGAAGTTTGCCATTTCGGTACCATTCGCGCGATCCATCTGCGCACTCTATAGCAGGACCATCTTCGCGATGTCGTTTGCCCTTTCGGTACCATTCGCGCGTTCCATCTGCTCTCTCAATTGCAGGACCATCTTCGCGATGTCGTTTGCCCTTTCGGTACCATTCGCGCGATCCATCTGCTCTTTCAATTGCATGACCATCTTCGCGATGAAATTTGTCATCAAGCCACCATTCGCGCGTTCCATCTGAGCATTTTCTCGCTGGTCCATCTTTGTAATGATATTTATCCCAACAATACCATTCATACGATCCGTCCGCGTGTTCTGTGGCTGGACCATCCTCGCGATGACGCATACCATTTTGAAACCATTCGCGCATTCCATCAACATGCTCTACAGCTGGTCCTCCGATTCTATGAGGTTTTCCATATCTCCACCATTCTCGGTGTCCATCCTCGCGTTCTATTGCAGGACCACTAACACGGTGTTCTTTTCCGTCGATCAAGTAGACCGTTATATTTGACCATATAATTGCGGGTCCCATGTAGTTATGTGGTCGTTCGCACAAATCAACATACTTGACTTTATCTTCATCTTCGATTCTTGTACTACTCCTTCTTGCATACTCCCCAATCATTGGCGCGATAATCTCATGCAAGTATGAGCATGTGCGCGCGAGCATAACAAGATCTCTCATCCTCTCATATGTTGTCTCTTCTTCGCGCAACTCTCCATTAATAAGAACCGGAAATATACACTTTGCGATATGCTCTATGGTAAATTTATCGAGACTAAGCATTGCCATTTTTATGCTTATCAAAATTCAAAAAAAATACTATCCGTTCATCAATGTTCTTCGCATATGAACATCTCATACCATCATCGCGATGCGCCAACATGAACTATTATGGGTCCATTCCATTCGCGCGTTTCATGTGGGCGCTCGACTGCAGGTCCTCCAACTCGATGACGCATTCCATTCAAGTACCACTTGCGCGTTCCATCTGCGCGCTCAATTGCAGGTCCGTTCGCGCGATGAAGTTTGCCCCGCAAGTACCATAAGCATGTTCCATCTACTCGCTCTACTGCAGGTCCATCAACGCGATGACGCATTCCGTTCAAGTACCACTTGCGCGTTCCATCTGCGCGTTCAATTGCTGGACCTCTTTTGCGATGAAGTTTCCCGTTCAAGTACCATTTGCGCGTTCCATCCGCGCGCTCTACTGCATATCCGCTCGCGCAATGGAGTTTCCCATTCAAGTACCACTTGCGCATTCCATCTGCGCGCTCAATTGCAGGTCCATCCGCGCGATGAAGTTTGCCCCGCCGATACCATTCGC
>JBAZIT010000122.1:0-3899 GCA_041651675.1 Candidatus Omnitrophota bacterium
TTTTCATCAAGGCAAATTGCGCGGCGGAGATAATATGCCGCGTCTCATCGGTTAAAGGAGTGTGCACCGTAATATAATCGGATTGCTCAAACAACTCTTTTAATTCCACTACTTTGATCCCTAATGCTTCGGCGATCTCCCTCGACAAAAACGGATCATATGCCAAAACCCGCATACCGAAAGATAAAGCCCTTTTAGCCACTTCTCTTCCTATCCTGCCAAAACCGACTATACCTAAGGCCTTGCCGTAAAGCTCCACGCCCATGAATTTAGAACGTTTCCATTCGCCTTTCTTGGTAGAAGCATTTGCCTGGGGGATATTCCTGGAGAGCGAAAGGATCATACTGACCGCGTGCTCCGCAGTAGAAATAGTATTGCCCGCCGGAGTATTCATGACAATAATGCCTTTTTGGGTCGCGGCGTTCAAATCTACATTATCCAGCCCGACACCTGCGCGTCCGACTACTTTCAACTTGGCGGCAGCGTTGATTATATCCGCGGTAACTTTGGTCGCGCTCCTGACCAAAAGGGCGTCATAATCCTTGATGACTTTCTTTAGCTCCTCGGGTTTTAAATCCGTTTTCACATCCACCTGAAATTCCTTAACTTCTTTGAGGATCTTTAAACCCTCATCCGACAACGGGTCGCTGACTAAAATTTTAATCATGGTTAACTCCTTACAAAGTATTATTTTAAAAATATTTCTTCTGCCGCTTTAACTCCCGCGCCCATCTGGAACTTATACCCCATCTGAGCCAGGACCTTTTCCAAACAGGAAATACCTGCGATAATATCAAACTCCTCGATAAAACCCATGTGCGCGAAGCGGAAGATCTTGCCTTTTAATTCTGCCTGGCCTCCGGCTATGGTTACGCCGTAAGTATCGCGCATGGTTTTAACCAGCTTTTCTCCGTCTATCCCCGCAGGGACTTTAACCGAAGTTACCACGTCCGAACCTGCATCCGGAGCGAATAATTCCAGGCCCAAAGCCTTGGCCGCTTGCCGGGTCGCATCCGCCAGCTTCCTGTGCCGGGCGAAAACCGCATCCAGCCCCTCCTGTTTGATCATTTTAAGTGCCTCGTTAAGGGCAATAATTAGGGTGATCGCCGGAGTAAACGGGGTATCCGTCTTATCAAAAGCTTTCTTGGCTTTTCTCAAATCAAAATAATAACGCGGGCTTTTGGAACCCTCGATCAATTTAGCTGCCTTGGGGCTTACGGATATAAAACCTAAACCCGGGGGAAGCATGAGCCCCTTCTGTGAGCCCGAGACCACTACATCGCAGGACCAGTCATCGGCCTTTAGATCGATCGCGCCCAGGCCGCTGATAGCGTCAACCACCAGCACTGCCGGAGTATCTTTGACCAGCCGGCCGCAGGCAGCGATGTCATTGACTACGCCGGTAGAAGTTTCACAAAGAGTAGTAAACACCGCTTTTATCTTAGGGTTGGCCTTTAATCTTTTTCCCAGGTCTGCGGGGTCAACTGCCTTGCCCCATTCGACATCCAGGACTTCGGCATTTATCCCGTAAGCCTGGCATATTTCAGTCCATCTCTCGCCGAATTTGCCTCCCTGGACAACCAGGGCTGTATCGCCGCAGGAAAGGATATTGATTACCGCCGCTTCCATGGCGCCGGTACCTGAAGAAGCCAGGATAAAAATGTCATTTTTGCTCTGGAATACATACCTCAATCCCTCGGCAGCCTCTTTTAAAACTGCCTGGAATTGCGGGGTACGGTGGTGAATAATCGGGCGGGCCATGGCCGCGCGGACCTCCGGCGGTAAAGGCGTGGGCCCCGGTGTTAATAAGTAATTCTTCCTCATCGGTTGATCCTCCTGAACATACATTAATTAATAACGAAAACCTATTTCTTCTTCTGCGGCACGATCACTTCATCAACCAGGCCGTAAGTTTTGGCTTCTTCGGCGGACATGAAATAATCCCGGTCCGAATCCTTCTTTACCTTCTCCAGCGTCTGGCCCGTATGGTGCGAGATTATTTCATTGATCTTATCGCGCATCTTTAAAATTTCCTGGGCGTGGCGCGATATATCTTCGGCCTGGCCCTGGACTCCGCCCCACGGCTGGTGGATCATGATCCGGGAGTTCGGCAGAGCCTGGCGCTTACCTTTGGCGCCCGCGCAGAGCAGCAGCGCGCCCATACTGGAGGCCTGGCCCACGCAATAAGTAGCTATGTCGCATTTTACAAACTGCATAGTGTCATAAATGGCCAGCCCCGCGGTAACCGAGCCGCCCGGAGAATTGATATAGACATTTATATCCTTACCCATATCTTCCATCTGCAGGAATAATATCTGCGCGATGATCAGGTTCGCCACATAATCATCGATGGGCGTTCCGATAAAGACTATGCGGTCCTTAAGCAGGCGGGAATAAATATCATAAGCCCTCTCATAGCCTCTTGAGGTCTGCTCAATAACCATGGGAACCAAGGTCTGCATTTTTGTCTCCATTATACCCTCCTTTATTCTACCTTCCAACTTGCCTCCCTGAATAAAAATTCCATTACCCGGCGCGGCATATGGTCATCGAAGGCGATATTTTCTTTTTTAGCGATTGCGCTTAAGACCAGGTAGATGCGCACCTGTTTTTGCGCCTCCGGCTCCAGGTCTTTACGCATTTTTTCATCCTCTTCTTCTATCTTTTTGCGCTCCACGCCTTTTAAAGCCAAATCTACTTTTGCCTGCCGCAGCATATCTTCCAGCTGGCGCTTGACCAGGCCTTGGGGCAATTTAAAATCCACCTTCTTGATCAGGCCCTCAATGATCTGGCTCTCTATCTTCTGGCGTTCGGCGTTTTCCTTCTGGATAAAGATCTGTTTCTCCAGGACTTTTTCCAGCTCCGCTAAGGAAGGATAGCCTAAAGATTTAGCCAGCGCGTCATCCGCTTTATCCAGCTTACGCGATTCCTTTAAAGAATCAATAGCCCGCTTTACTTCATCAACGGCGACAGTAACAGACTTATAATCGATCTTGATCCCTTTATAATCCTGCATGTCGATCTCGGGGCTGACCTCTACTTTAGCTTTAAAAGAAAGCGACTCGCGGTCCAGTTTTACCTCGGATATCTCAGGCAGCTCGATTACATCCAGGCCCTCTTTATTTACCGCCTCGTTATAAATATCCGGGACCAGCTCTTTAAGCACCTGTTCGTGCGCTACCCCGGCATAATTTTTCTCCAGGATATCCCGCGGGGCATGGCCCGGCCTGAATCCCGGGATCTTGGCTTCTCCGGAAATACGCTTGAAAACATCCTCAAATTTATTTTTTACCACATCCCCGCTTACTTCAATATTAAGTTCCCTGATATTGCTGCCAACCTTCTTTACTTCTGTTTTCATCTCTCCCTTTCTTAGAATGAATGCCTGGTTTACATCCTAAATTTCTCCCCCAGGTAGATCTGGCGCGCCTGGGGATTATTGATCAACTCTTCGGCTGTCCCGGAAATAAGAATCCTGCCTTCGGCAATCAGATAGGCCCGGTCAGTTATGGAAAGCGTCTCTCTTACATTATGGTCGGTAAGTAAAATCCCCAACCCTTTTTCCTTCAATTCCTTAATGATCTCCTGCGCCTCATTGACCACGATCGGATCAATCCCGGAAAACGGTTCATCCAGCAGTATAAAAGAAGGATTAGTGACCAACGCCCGGGTTATCTCCAGGCGCCGGCGCTCTCCGCCGGACAAGGTAAAAGCCTTATTCTTGGCCAGATGCGCTATGTTCAATTCATTAAGCAGGCTTTCCAGCCGCCGCCGGCGCTCGATCCTGCCTATGGGAAGCGTCTCCAGAATAGCCAGGATATTTTCTTCCACGGTAAGCTTGCGGAATATGGATGCTTCCTGCGAAAGATAGCCGATGCCGAAGTGCGCCCGCTCATGAA
>JBAZIT010000123.1:0-3899 GCA_041651675.1 Candidatus Omnitrophota bacterium
CCGCTCAGAAGGTGTACGCAGTAGCATTTTGAAGCGTTATAATAGACGAGGGCAAGTGGACTTGGTCCATAATTACTCGGGTTAGTTCCATATTGATATGAATAGCCGTTTAAGTTCGGGGGCCTGCTTAAATTCACGATAGTCTCTCCGTCGACGCTAACCACAATAGGCCAGGTGGAATCAGCCGGATAAGCGTTATTAACCGCATAATAAGCCAACGCCGCTTCTCTTATGAGTCCGAGGTTAGCGTATACTGCGTTCTCTTGGGCTTTAGTCACGTTGGCAAAGTAGCGGGGGATGGCGACAAGCGCGAGGATGCCGATGATGACTACGACAATGATCAGCTCGATGAGAGTAAACCCTATTTTTTTCTGGTTCATTTTATGTATAAAAATAAATGTACCCCATTTTTGCGATTTTAGCCGCACCGACAGCTATAGTGATGTGCATGCTGCCGACTCGGTTCGCTGACCCGAGGGTACACACATACGTAGCCAGCAGTCATTAGTCGATTGCGCCTGGACTATTCCAGTTGCGTCTGAACAATAACCCGTATAGGACAAGGAAAGGTAATAAGTCCATCTGGAATCGGAGGGGTTACTCACGTTTATAACAGTATCTCCATCAACAATCACCCTAATAGGCCAGCCACTTTCTGCGGGATAAACGCCATTAACTGCATAATAAGATAATACCGCTTGTTTTATGATGTCCAAGGTAGCATATACTGCATTCTTTCTGGCTTTGGTTACATTGGAAAAATAACGGGGGATAGCAATCAGGGCGAGAATGCCGATAATGACTACGACAATAATTAACTCAATGAGGGTGAAGGCTTTATTTTTACGCTTCATCTTATTTTATATTAACACAGATTATATAAATTACAATAAAAAGCGGGCAGAAGAGCCATTTTTAGCGTGTGGCTTGGCTTGGTCTCGAGCAGGGCATATGAAGTTCGGCAAGCAAGTGTCCCAGCGAGGAACAAGCCAGGCCATGCGCGGTCATATTACTTAACTTTTTGTTTGACATATAGTTTAATCTCTGTTAGAATTCCTTTTACATATCAAAAGCCTATCTGAAGAAAGCCGGGAGAGAATAAACATGGGTAAAATTCAGCAAATCTTCAAGAAAGCCTTTAATTACATACTGGATTTAGCTTCCAATGACATAGGTATTGATTTAGGCACAGCCACCACGCTGGTCTATGTCAAGGGAGAGGGTGTAGTGCTCTGTGAGCCTTCAGTTGTGGCAGTTGAGCGCGGCACCAGCCATGTCCTGGCAGTAGGCGAAGAAGCCAAGCGTATGTTAGGCCGCACCCCGGGGAATATCGTAGCTATCCGGCCCATGCGTGACGGCGTAATCACGAATTTTGAAGTGACCGAGGCTATGCTACGGCATTTCATCAGGAAAGTCCGGCACCGCCGTTTTCAGATCCGTCCGCGCATTGTTATTGCCATACCTTCAGGTATCACCGAAGTTGAGCGCAGGGCAGTTAAGGAATCAGCCGAGCGCGCAGGCGCAAGAGACGTTTTCTTAATTGAAGAACCGGTTGCTGCGGCTATCGGAGTGGGCTTGCCCATCCAGGAACCCGTGGGCAATATGATCATCGATATCGGCGGCGGCACAACCGAGATCGCGGTAATTTCTTTGGCAGGCATCGTCTTTTCCAAATCTATCCGTATCGGAGGAGATGAGATGAATGAGGCCATTGTTGAATATCTTAAGAAAACCTACAATTTAATGGTCGGAGAACGCACTTCCGAAGATATAAAGATCAAGATCGGCTCAGCTTATCCTTTAGAAGAAGAGATGAGCCTGGAAGTAAAAGGAAGGGATTTGATCGCCGGTTTACCCAAGACAGTCACCGTAACTTCCGAAGAGATCAGGGAATCTTTACAGGAGCCGCTGCGGGCGATCCTGGAAGTAACCAAGATCTCTCTTGAACGCACGCCTCCGGAATTAGCCTCGGATCTGATCGAGCACGGCATTGTTATGGCTGGCGGCGGTTCATTGCTTAAAGGATTAGATAAGCTTATCGCCGAAGAAACAGGCCTGCCTGTCCATATTGCCGATGACCCGGTAACGGCAGTAGCCAACGGCACAGGCAAAGTGCTCAATGAAATCAAATACCTGAAAAAAGTCACCGTTTCCATAAAACCCGAAATAAATACCTGATCCTCCGGTAAAATGTGTTTAACCTCAAAAATAAAAAGCTAATTCCTTTCTTAGTAATTGTTTTCCTGCTTATCTTTCTGTCTATCTCCATAACAATTTTAAGGGCTCCTATACTGGCAGTTTCCCGCCAGCCGTTTAGCCTGTTTACTTTTTTACAGCGTGAACTGGGCGGACTGCTTTTTTACCACCATAACCTCGTTGAAAATGAGAGGTTAAGCCGGGAAAATGAACTCCTTAGGTATAAACTTAACGCTTTAAATGAGATTTATCTGGAAAACGCGCGGCTGAAGAACAACCTTTCTTTTAAGCAAACATCTCCGTTTCGGGTTATTGCCGCCAGGGTGATTATCCGGCCCGCGGATAACTGGTCCTCCGGCCTGGTTATTGACAAAGGAAGCAGCCAGGGCATTAAGAAAGGCCAGGCAGTGTGCACATTTTTAGGTTTAGCCGGCAGAATAGTTGAAACAACCGGTTCAACCGCCAAGGTAATGCTGCTGAATGACCCGAACCTGGGCATCTCCGGCTTGGTCCAGCGCTCGCGCCAGGAAGGCCTGGTCTGCGGAACGCTGGGAGCCAACCTGATCATGAAATATTTACCCGATGACGCCGATATAAAAACAGGGGATACGATAATCAGCTCCGGTTTAAACGCTGCCTATCCCAAAGGCCTGCTGATCGGAACGGTAGTTGATATCGGCAGGGATTTTTCGGGTTTAAGCCGGTTCGCCGTAGTTAAACCGGCAGTTGACCTCTCCAACATCGAAGAAGCCCTGGTTATTATCCCATGAAGCTTTCAACTTTAACGGTTATTGCTTTAGCCCTGGGGTTATTCCAGTTAACCTTCCTGCATTATTTTAAGGTTTTCGGGGTCCAGCCCGATCTTTTTCTGGTGAGCGTTATTCTGGCCAGCCTTTTATTGCCGGAACGCCGGGCAATTATTTTCAGCCTGGCAGTGGGCATATTTAAAGACGCTTTTACTTTGAATACTTTCGGTTTAGATATATTATTGTTCGGTATCTGGAGTTTTCTGATCGTAAAGGCCATCCGCAAGGTCTCCATAGAAGATAACCTTAGCCGGGCGCTCCTGCTTTTTGTAGTCGCGCTGCTGCATAATATTATCAGCGGCCTGGCCCTGGCCTACTCCGGTAATTTTATCCCTCCGGGAATATTCCTGCGCGCGGTTTTTCTGGGCGCGCTATACACAGGGTTAGTTCTGCCGTTAATTTTAAAAATAATCAAGGTAAGAATATCATGAGGCTCAGGGTTATAACTTGGTTTGTAACCGGCGTATTTTTATTCCTGGTTTTCGGCTTGCTTAACCTGGAAGTCATCCACGGCAGGGCGTACCAGGAGCTGGGGAATAAAAACTGTATCCGTTTGATCGCGCAGGACGGCAGCCGGGGCAGGATAATTGACCGCCAAGGCAGGGTGATCGCCGGCAGCCGGCTTTCTTATGATTTTATGATCCTGCCTCAGGGCCAGGAGCAGCAGGAAAAGATAATCTCCAGCGCTTCGCGCATACTCCATAAGAGCGTAAAAGACCTGAATAACGCGTTTAAAAATAATTATATTTCTTCATCAGTCCCGGTAACTATTGCCCGGAATATAAGCATAAAAGAGGCTATTGCCCTGGAAGAACTGAAAGTAGACCTGCCGGCGATCATAGTGCAGCCTAATCCTGTCCGGCACTACCCGCATGGCCAGCTGGCCTGCCACGCTTT
>JBAZIT010000124.1:0-3898 GCA_041651675.1 Candidatus Omnitrophota bacterium
TGTTCCGCTTATCGGTATTAATAACCGGGATCTGCATACCCTGGAGGTTGACCCTAAGACCACCGAGAAATTATTTACACTTATCCCTAAGGATAAGGTGGTAGTGGTTGAAAGCGGGATCAAAACTTCCCAGGATGTCCTGTTCTTAAAGATTTTAGGGGTTAATGCTGTTTTGATCGGCACAGCCTTTATGCGGGCGGAAAACATTGCCAATAAAGTTGAAGAACTGATGGGATGGTAAAGGTAAAAATATGCGGGGTTACTAATTTAGAAGATGCGCTGGCAGCCCTTTTTAGCGGAGCTGATGCCATTGGTTTTGTATTTTATAAAAATAGCCCGCGTTTCATTGAGCCGCTTAAGGCCAGGAATATATCGCGCATACTTCCTAAAAAAATCTTAAGGGCCGGCGTTTTCGTTAACGCGCCAGGAATAAAGGTAAAGCAGGCCGCTAAGCTGTGCAACCTGGATATCCTGCAGTTCCATGGCGATGAATCTCCGGGTTACTGCGGGCAATTCCCAGGCTATAAAGTAGTCAAGGCTTTTAAGGTTGCCGGAAAAATAGATTTAGCCAAGATAAAAAAATACAAAACCTACGGCTATCTTTTTGATGCATTTTCTAAAAACCAAGCCGGCGGCACAGGAAAAAATTTTAACTGGAATTTATTAAAGAATATAGATAAAATAAGTGGTCAGGTTTTCTTGGCCGGCGGCCTGAACAGCCGGAATGTTAAAAGCGCGGTTAAAAGATTGCATCCGGATTGGGTGGATGCTTCCAGTTCGCTGGAATCCCGGCCAGGCAAAAAGGATCATAAGAAAATTCAGCAGTTTGTTAAATCAGCGAAAGCGTAACATTTCTTAGGATAATATTACAAATGAAAAAATTACCGGATAAATTCGGGCATTTCGGGGAATTCGGCGGCAGGTTTGTGCCGGAGACGCTTATCTTTGCCCTGGATGAATTAACTAGGGAATATGCCCAGGCGAGGGTTGACCGGAAATTTAAGGCCAAGCTGGATTATTACTTAAAGGAATACGCCGGCCGGCCTACGCCATTGTATCTAGCCGAAAAATTAAGCCGTTTTTTTCACATCAATAAGATATACCTTAAGCGGGAAGACCTTTTACATACCGGCGCGCACAAGATCAATAATACTTTAGGCCAGGCCTTGCTTTGCCTGCGGATGAAAAAGCCGCGGATAATTGCTGAAACAGGGGCAGGCCAGCATGGCGTAGCTTGCGCTACGGTTGCCGCGCTTTTTGGCTTAAAGTGCGATATTTATATGGGCGAGGAGGATATGGAGCGCCAAAAGCCGAATGTCCTGCGTATGCGTTTACTGGGAGCCGGAGTAATTCCGGTTAAAAGCGGATCTAAGACTTTGAAAGACGCGATGACCGAAGCCCTGCGCGATTGGGTGACGCACGTGCGCGATACGCATTATATTATCGGCAGCGTTGCCGGCCCGCATCCTTATCCCATGCTGGTCCGGGATTTTCAAGCGGTGATCGGTAGGGAAGCCAAACTGCAGATCCGTAAAAAAGAAAACCGGCTGCCGGATTATTTGGTTGCTTGTGTCGGAGGCGGAAGCAATTCTATGGGGTTATTTTATCCTTTTGTTAACGATCAAAAGGTAAAATTTATCGGCGTGGAAGCCGGCGGCAGGGGTTTATCTACGGGTAAGCACGCAGCTACCCTGGTTAAAGGAGATATCGGTGTCTTGCACGGCTCAAAGTCAGGGCTCTTGGAGGACAGGTTCGGCCAGGTCAATCTTACGCATTCTGTGTCTGCGGGCCTGGATTATCCCGGAGTTGGACCGGAGCACGCTTATTACAAGAAGACTGGACGCTGCCAATATGTTGCGGTTAACGATAAGGAGGCGCTGGAGGGGTTTAACCTGCTGACCAGGTTAGAAGGCATAATCCCGGCGCTGGAATCAGCTCATGCCATTGCTTATCTGAAAAAGTTAGCCCGCAGGATCGATAAGAGATCTATTGTTGTAGTTTGTTTATCCGGCCGGGGAGATAAGGATCTGGGAATAGTAGCAGATAGTAGATAGTAGATAGCAGGTAGTAGTTAGGGAATATAAATCCAATGAACAGGATAGAAAGAAAATTCCAGGAATTAAGAAAAGCGAAAAAAAAAGCGTTCATCGCCTTTATCACTGCCGGCTATCCTAATATGGCGGTGACTGAAAAGCTTATCTATGCGTTGGATAAAATAGGCGTGGATATTTTAGAGCTGGGTGTTCCTTTTTCCGATCCTATGGCTGACGGCCTGGTTATCCAGGCAGCCTCCCAGGAGGCGCTTAAGAAAAATACGCATCTGGTTGATATATTAAAACTGGTTAAAAAAGCGCGTAAGAAAACGGGAATACCTATCTGTCTTATGTCTTACTATAATCCCGTGTTCTGTTTCCCGGAGAATAGGTTCATCTTGGAAGCCGGGAGATCCGGAGTAGACGGAGTGATCATACCTGATCTTCCGCCCGAAGAAGGCAGGGGTTTTATCTCAGCAGCCAAAAAACAGGGGCTGGATACGATCTGCTTTCTCTCGCCGACCAGTGATAAGAAGCGGATGAAATTGATCTCCAAGATAGCCCAGGGGTTCATTTACTATGTTTCCCTGACCGGGGTAACCGGCGCGCGCAGCAAGCTTCCCGCAGATATCCGTAAGAATGTAAAATTGATTAAAAGATATACCCGTAAGCCGGTTTGCGTGGGTTTTGGGGTATCCACTCCGTCCCAGGCCAGGGAGGTCAGGAAGTTTAGCGACGGAGTGATCATCGGAAGCGCTATCGTTAAAAAGATAAAAGAGAACTCCGGATCGCCGGATTTAATCCAGAGAGTAACTGATTTTGTCGCCCAACTGAAGAAATGAAAGACATTTACCGCAAGAAAATACTGGATAACGGGTTAAGGATTGTCACCTACAAGATGCCGGAACGCCAATCAGCCGCATTAGGCGTATGGATAAAAGTAGGCGGCAGGTTTGAGCACCCCGGCAATAAGGGCATATCGCATTTCTTAGAGCATATGTTGTTTAAAGGCACTAAGAATTATTCCTGCCGCAGGCTCAAAGAGTCCATCGAGGGCATAGGAGGCTCGCTGAACGGTTTTACGTCCGAGGAATGCACCTGTTATCTGGTCAAAGTGCCGGCCAGCCATTTACATACCGGTCTAAAGGTATTAACGGATATGGTAATTAATCCGACATTGCCGCCGGAGGAGATTGAAAAAGAAAAGACTGTGATCTTAGAAGAGCTGAAGATGTACCGGGATCTTCCGCAAAGTTATGTCTATGAGCTATTGGATAGCTTACTCTGGCCAAAGCAGCCTTTGGGTGAGCCGATAATAGGCACGGTGGAATCGGTGAACAGCGTTAACCGCCAAAAGCTCTTAGATTTCAAGCGGCAATATTACACCGCTTCCAATATTGTAGTGAGCGCCTGCGGCTCCTTGGATATCGACAAGCTGGAGCAGGGCGTGGAAAGGGCATTCCCCGGATCCAAGCGCGATAAGCTGAATACTTTTCCCGCGGTCAAAGAAAAACAAAGCGTTCCGGCCCTCAAGATTTTGAATAAAGACACAGAGCAGACTCATATGGCTTTGGGCTTTAAGAGTTTTAAAAGAGAGCATCCCTTAAGGCATGCTTTAGGCATGCTGCATATTGTATTAGGCGCGAATATGTCCAGCCGCCTTTTTAACGAGCTAAGGGAGAAACGCGGCCTGGCTTATGAAATAGGCGCGGCGGTAAAACGTTTCCAGGACACCGGAGCCTTTATCGTGCATGCCGGCATCGACAATAAAAAAGTTCCGGAGGCCATCAAATTGATCCTGGAAGAACTAAGGAAATCCAGCGCGGAATTGATCAATGACGGCGAGTTCAAACGGGCAAAAGAAT
>JBAZIT010000125.1:0-3852 GCA_041651675.1 Candidatus Omnitrophota bacterium
TGATTAAAAAAACTAAAGTAAAGTTGAATGATTTCAAATTTGATAAAAATGGTTTGCTTCCGGCAATAATCCAGGATTATCGGAGCCAGGAAGTGCTGATGCTGGGTTATATGAATAAAGAAGCGTTACGCCGGACTATTAAAGGCACCAAAACCTGTTTCTGGTCGCGTTCGCGCAAGGAATATTGGGTTAAGGGATCGACCAGCGGACATTTTCAATTCGTCAAATCTATTGCCTATGATTGCGATATGGACGCGCTGTTGATCAAAGTTCGCCAGGTGGGAGCAGCCTGCCACACAGGCAATCGAAGCTGTTTTTACAGAAGGATAAAATGATCCATCCGCCATTGAATGAATTTTTAAGGTTATCTAAGAAAGGCAATGTGATCCCGGTCTATAAGGAGATCAATGCTGACCTGGAGACCCCGGTCTCTGCCTTTCTCAAGATAACTAAAGGCGACTACGCTTTTCTCCTGGAGTCCGTAGAGGGCCAGGAGAAGATCGCCCGTTTCTCTTTTTTAGGAGCCCTGCCGAGCCTGGTATTTAAAGCCAAAGGCCGCAATATTGAGATCAGCGAACCGGCTAAAAAAAGTGTTAGAAAATTCATCACCAGGGACAATCCTATTGCCGAGGTAAAGAAGATCATGCGGGATTTCCGGGCAGTGGCGGTTAAGGGCCTGCCGCGCTTCTGCGGCGGATTAGTCGGTTTTATCGGTTATGATACAGTGAGGTTTTTTGAAAAATTACCGGATAAGAATCCCGATGACCTGAAGGCCCCGGATGCCGTGCTGATGCTGGCGGATACATTATTGGTTTTTGACCACGTAAACCACAATATAAAAATCGTAAGTAATGTAATCCTGCCTAAAGGCAAGCTCGCCGCGGCTAAGTTGAGATCTTTTTATGACCGGGCAGTTAAGAGGATCGACGAAATCCAGGTTGATTTTAACCGGCCGCTTAATGAAAATGAGGCCGACTTCCCGGCGCAAAAAATTAAATTCAGCTCCAATTTTAAAAAAAGCGGATTTGAAAACGCAGTCCGGCTGGCCAAAAAATATATTAAAAAAGGCGACGTCATCCAGGTTGTCCCTTCGCAGCGTTTTAAGATCGCGACTTCCAGGGACCCATTTACGGTTTACCGAAGGCTGCGCAGCCTTAATCCTTCTCCTTATATGTATTTTCTGCGTTTAAAAGATATGCACCTGGTCGGCGCCTCTCCGGAGATGCTGGTGCGCTGCGAAGACGGCTTGATCCGCACCCGGCCGATTGCCGGGACCCGGCCGCGCGGCAAAAATGAAGGTGAAGACGCTAAATTGGCGCGG
Source organism: Candidatus Omnitrophota bacterium (assembly GCA_041651675.1). GTDB lineage: Bacteria > Omnitrophota > Gorgyraeia > Gygaellales > Profunditerraquicolaceae > UBA6233. Next base: position 1,322 of record JBAZIT010000125.1, read on the forward strand.
GAATTAATCAATGATAAGAAAGAACGCGCTGAACACCTGATGCTGGTTGATCTGGGCCGGAATGATCTGGGCCGGGTCAGTAAGACCGGGTCAGTGGAAGTAACCGAGTTTATGAATGTAGAGAAATATTCGCATGTTATGCACCTGGTCAGCGAAGTAAAAGGAAAGCTTGACAATAAACATTATGATATTTATGATGTGTTGAAAGCGACTTTCCCCGCGGGCACGGTTTCCGGTAGTCCCAAGATCCGCGCGATGGAGATCATCGACGAGCTGGAAAATACCCGGCGCGGCCCTTACGCCGGATGCGTGGGGTATTTCAGTTTTTCGCATAACCTGGATACGTGCATCAATATCCGGACTATTCTTCTTAAGGGCAGGAGCGCCTACATTCAGGCAGGCGCGGGGATCGTAGCGGATTCCGTCCCGGAAAAAGAATACATCGAGACAGTGAATAAGGCTAAGGCATTAATGGAAGCAATCGTAAAATAAAAAGGAGGAAACACCCATGGCAGTGCATATTCGTTTAAGAAGGATAGGTAAAAATCCCAAAGGCAAGCCGCATTTTCGCCTGGCTGCTTATGATGAGCGCACAGGACGGGACGGCCGAGTTTTAGAGGAGCTGGGGTTCTATGTTCCCACAACCGGACAGGCCAAACTGAAAACAGAGCGTATCCAGTATTGGATCAAAAACGGCGCTCAGGCTTCCCAGACAGTCAAGAGCTTACTAAAAAAGGAGAAGAAAAATGCAACCACAGGCAGCTAATCCTATAATCAACCTTGTACCCCTGGTCCTTATATTTGTAATTTTTTATTTTATGCTCATCCGGCCGCAAAGGCAGAAAGAAAAACAGCACCAGAAGACCTTGCAGAACCTGAATAAAAATGACGAGGTAGTAACCTCCAGCGGAATACACGGCACCATCGTCAATGTTAAGGAAAAAACAATAATTTTAAGAATAGACGAGAACGTGAAGGTCGAGCTGGAAAAGAACTGCATAGCCTTTGTTAAAAAAGCGACTCATCCGGCAGCTTAGTCTAAGGAGAAATAGAAAAAATGGAGAAGAGGCTCGTTTATAAATCAATTTTTATCCTGGCTATCCTGGGAGCGTGTTTATATTTTACCTTTCCTTTAGATAAAAGGATAAACCTCGGTTTAGACCTAAGGGGAGGGATGCATCTTTTGCTCAAGGTTGATACGAGCAAAATGCCGGAAAAGGCTAAAGAAGACGCAGCTGACCGGGCTATGGAGGTTATCCGCAAGAGGATAGATAACTATGGCGTGCGCGAGCCCCTGATCCAGAAGCATGGGGTTGATGAAATAGTGGTTGAGCTGCCGGGTTTTACGGATAGAGAGCGGGCCAGGGAATTGATCGGTAAAGTGGCTTTACTGGAATTCAAGTTAGTTTCTTCCGGGCCGGAAAGCTTAAAAGAGGCATTAGCCGGAAAGATCCCCGCCGGTTATGAACTTAAGTATACCCAGGATGATAATACTCCATTATTAGTAGAGCAGAACGCTTCCCTGATAGGAGAGGCATTAACTGATGCCAATGTGCAATTCAGCCAGAGCCAGTTCAATGAGCCGGTAGTTTCTTTGCGTTTTAACTCCGAAGGGGCTAAAAAATTTGCCGAGATAACCGCCGCTAATGTCGGTAAAAGGCTGGCTATAGTCTTAGACGGAAAAGTCCAGTCTGCGCCGAATATCCGGGAAGCTATTCCTTCGGGCGAGGCAGTAATTACCGGCAGGTTCAGTATTGAGGATGCCCAGGACCTGGCCAATGTCCTAAGGTCAGGCGCCCTGCCTGCGCCGCTTTATATTGAAGAAGAACGGACAATCGGCCCGCTATTAGGCCAGGATTCCATTAATAAGGGGATCAAGGCTACGCTCATCGGCGCAACTTTTGTTTTTATTTTTATGGCAGTTTATTATCTTTTGGCAGGGTTAGTCGCTAATGTTGCCTTAATCTTCAACTTATTTATGATCTTAGGAGTATTAGGCGCGCTGCCTTATTTACTGCCGGAATTTGCCGCTACCTTAACTTTACCGGGTATAGCCGGTATGGTCTTATCTTTAGGTATGGCGGTGGATGCCAATGTCTTAATTAACGAACGCATCCGCGAAGAGCTGTCTTTGGGAAAGAACTTACGCGCTGCCATAGCCAATGGTTATTCCAAGGCCTTCAGCGCGATCTTTGACTCTAACTTAACTACTCTTTTTGCGGCGCTTATTTTGATCTGGCTCGGGACAGGCTCAATTAAGGGCTTTGGCGTAACCCTGACCATTGGTTTAATGGCCAGTATGTTTACCGCGATCGTGGTTACCCGCACTATTTTTGAGATCCTGTTAAATTTAGGCTGGATTAAGAATTCTCTGCCTATGCTTAAATTGATCGGCCAGACTAAGTTTGACTTTATCGGTAAGCGCAGGATTTTTTACGCTATTTCACTCATCGTTATTGTTATCGGCCTTTCCGCTTATTTTAAGAAAGGCAATAGCGCTTACGGCATAGATTTTGCCGGCGGCCAGATGC
>JBAZIT010000126.1:0-3829 GCA_041651675.1 Candidatus Omnitrophota bacterium
GCGGGTGAATGACGCAGTCAGGAATCAGCTTGATCTCCTGCCGCAATTAGCCAGCCAGTATCTACACCGGGGTAAAATCGAGCTTTCTGCCATTATGGCTAAACAAATGCAGAAGTCTTTTCAAAGCAAAGGGAGGCTGCATTTTAATGTGGGCGGGTCTCAGGCCATCGAAGACAGCATCAAGCTTATTCGTAAAACAACAGGGAAAACACAATTTTTTGCTTTTCAGGGAGGCTATCATGGGCGGACCATCGGAGCTTCAGAGATTACATCAAGCTACCGTTACAGGAAACCCTACGGCCATTTTTCCAACAGGGCGCAATTCATTCCGTATCCTTATTGTTTCCGTTGCCATTATGGCAAACGTTTTGGCTCTTGTAAATATTATTGTGTAAGTCAATTTGAAAAGTTGTTTGAAACAGAATACAACTCGATTGTCGATACTAAAACCGGTGAATGTGAATTCGCGGCTTTTTATATTGAACCTGTTCAAGGCACCGGCGGTTATATTATTCCGCCGCCCGATTACTTCAAGAAGATCAAGAAAATCCTCGATCATTATAAAATCTATCTTGTCGATGATGAAATGCAGATGGGTTTTTATCGCACAGGGCGGTTCTGGGCGCTTGAGCATTTTGGGATTAAGCCCGATGTGTTGGTTTTCGGCAAGGCGCTTACTAACGGGATGAATCCTTTATCGGGCTTCTGGGCCAAAGAAGAGCTTGTCGGGCCGGCGGCTTTCCCTCCCGGGTCTACGCATTCTACATTTTCATCCAATCCTATGGGTACTGCCGCAGGATTGGAAGTGATGAAACTGCTTCAGGATAAAACATTAGCCAACCGTATCAATAGCAGCGGTAAGAAGCTGGTAAGCATGCTTAAAAAACTTCAAAAAAAATATAAAGAGATTGGGGATGTTACAGGGATAGGGTTAGCTATCCGCCTTGAGATCTGCGAGAAGGACGGTATTACTCCGAATAGGCGATTGACAGACCAGATATTTCAGGCTGGGCTTGAGGGTGGTTTGGAATATAAGGGGAAGAAATACGGTTTAGTGCTGGACATCGGAGGCTATTTTAAGAACGCCTTTACTCTGGCCCCGTCCTTTTACATTACCGACGAAGAAATCGGGATGGCGTATAAATTTTTAGATGAGTTATTCGGCCGTTTTACTGCTTCCAAACGCCGACCGGCGCAAAAAACATAACCAATCTATTCACCTCTCGCATAATTACGCAATTTCAAGCCAAAAATGGCCGGACATCTGGGTACTAGCAAGGAAGCTAAGTCTGGTAAAGCATAGAGAGGGGATTTTATGAAAAAGAGCCCTGTTCTATTGATTGTTTTCATATTTAATATTACCCTTTTTTCCCCTATATTGGCAATCAAGGCTGAAGCCGAAGTTAACCAGGAAAGGAGTCTAGCGATGGAAGAGATTAAATCAGGTTCTTTTGTATTGCCGGCGTTTCCTTATGCCGAAGATGCTTTGGAGCCGGTTATTTCCGCAAAAACTTTGAGTTTTCATTATGGTAAACATCACCGGGGTTATGTGAATAAACTGAATGAACTTGTCTCGGGAACTGAGCTTATGGGCCTGGGCCTTGAAGAGGTGATCGAAAAGACCGCCGCTCAGCCCGGGAAGGCAGGTATTTTTAATAATGCAGCCCAGGTTTGGAATCACAACTTCTACTGGAACAGCCTCTCGCCTAAGGGAGGCGGTAAGCCTGCTGGAGAGATCGGCAAAAAGATCGAGGCCGATTTCGGCAGCTATGAAAACTTTGTGCAGCAATTTTCCGAAGCAGGCACAGCCCAATTTGGCAGTGGTTGGGTATGGCTGGTTGAAGATGGCGGTACTCTTAAGATCGTCAAAACGGCGAACGCTGAAAATCCGGTCTCTCAAAAAAATGGAAAAGCGATCCTGGTCCTGGATGTGTGGGAACACGCCTATTACCTGGATTATCAGAACCGGCGCAGCGACCACCTGAAGGCAGTAATCGATAAATTGATCAATTGGGAATTCGCTGAGAAGAATCTAAACCGTTAGCTTTGAAACTCCGGGCGCAATGAACTTGGGGAGCTGGTTTTTTAAAGTATAGGTGGAAAATGAAAGAAGGGACCAAGCAAAAGATCTGGGAAGGATTTAAGTCCTACTGGATCAATGCGCTCTACATAACTTTATTCTTCAGCGTTTTTGCCAACTACACAAGATTGATCCTGGCCCATTACGAGATCGCCTATGCGCATTACGGGGTCAGCCTGATCAAAGGCCTGATCCTGGCTAAGGTTATCCTGATCGCCGAGCATCTACATATAGGGGAAGGGTTTGAAGATAAGCCCCTGGCTATCCCAACCCTCTATAAGTCGTTCCTCTTTACCCTGTGCGTTATCCTTTTAGGCGCAATTGAGCTGGTAATCCGCGCCTTACTGCACGGCGGTAATTCTACCGCAATTTTTAATGCCTTTAGTAATGGTTTTTCCTATGAATGGTTAGCCAAAATGTGGGTAGTATTCGTTATTTTTATACCTTTTTTTGCTATGAGGGAATTAAGCAGGGTTTTGGGAAGAGGCAAGATCAGCAAATTATTTTTTCAAGGAGAAAAACCATGAAAATATTTATCGAACGGATCACACAAGCAGCTGGTGCAATCGTCTTGGCGCTATTTGTTTCTGGTTGCGCGACGACCGAGCAGGTGCCGACCATCAGGATGTCAGGATTTCTCGGTGATTATTCGCAGCTACATCACGGAAGGCCAGGGCAGGCTGAGTTTACCTATCGGAATCCCAGTATGGATTTAGGTAAATATCAAAAGGCCATGCTTGACCGGGTGCAAATTTGGGCTGCTGAAGATAATTCTGCCTTGAGTAAGCTGTCCCGGGAAGACCAGCAGTTGTTAGTGGATTATCTTTACGTTGCCTTAAAGGACGCACTGCAGAAAGATTATACCCTGGTCAATGAGCCTGGCCCGGATGTGCTGCGGATCCGCTGCGCTATAACTGAGGCCCGGGCGACCAGCCCGGTCAAGGAGATACTTTCTACTGTTACACCTTATGGGTTAGGGATCAGCTATGCCCGAAAGCTGGTTACCGGGACGCATAGCGGTGTTGGAATTGTCAGTATAGAAGGAGAGTTGTTAGATAGCGTTAGCGGAGAGCGCCTGGCTGCTGTGGTTGACCGCCGCGCCGGCACCAAGTCCCTGAATATCAAGGCTACGCGTTGGGGTGAGGTGCAGGATGCCTTCAATTTCTGGGCTCGCCGGATGCAGACTAATCTGGCATTACTACGCACGCATCAAGCTTAACAAAGTAAATAAAGGATACCCCGCTTGAAATTCTTAAAATTATCTTACCTGCCTATTCTCGCTTTATTATCCTCTTTTTATTTATCTTCGGCTTTAGCAGCGGAAACCTACTCCCAATCAGTAACTCATGCCCAGAATAATATCGATAATAACACCGGTTTTATCCCCGGCGCCGGCAATACAGCGATAATCAAGATCCCGCAGAGCGGAAGCACTGATTTTGGCCTGACCTACTTTACTTACAGTACCCCGAATGACTATTTGTCCTCCCGCACGTTTACCAAATCCAGGTATTACTTTAATAGCAGTACGCAGACTCTCACCCCCCTGGGGGATTATACAATTGTCGGAACCGCCGGCCAGGATGCTTCCTGGGTAACCGTGGGAAATGATACTACTAGGTTCCTGGATGCCCAGGCTGCTACGGCTGCCACAGTGACGGATCTCTTGGAACGCGGATTGGGGATGAATAATGATGCTTCGCATAATATGATCGTCGAGTATGCGGTCAAGCCGGATAATGATAATCT
>JBAZIT010000127.1:0-3803 GCA_041651675.1 Candidatus Omnitrophota bacterium
CAGGCTGGTGCCGCCGATAACTGCGGCAGCAATGACATCCAGTTCCATCCCCTGGCCGGCTGAAGTAGTAGCGGCATTAAGCCGGGCAGTTAAAACCAATCCGGCAACCGCAGTCAGTGCGCCAAAAACAACATAAAGCAGGAGAACTGATTTTTTGATGTTCAACCCGGAAAGCTCGGCTGCATCAGGATTACCTCCGATAGCGTATAACTGGCGCCCGAAAACAGTATGCTCGGCGATAAAATGAAAAACCAGGGCCAGGAGCATAACCAGAAGTACCGCGCAATGGATGCCGCGGTTAAAAACCATGATCGCAAAAAACCCGGCAATTGCCGATGAGACCAGGAACAATTTCAATATCTCAAAAGCAAGCCCGTTAACCTTGAAACCGTATTTAATTCTTTTCCTGCGCCGGTCAAAATCCAGGAAAACATAGGCTATAATAACCAGGATCCCGATCCAGGCGCTCAGATGCGGGGATAAATAACTCTGGCCTATTGCTTTAAAGGAATCCGATAAAGGAGCAATAGTTGTGCCGTTAGTTACTCCCAGGACCAGCCCGCGAAAAACCATCATACTCGCCAGAGTCACGATAAATGCCGGCACAGCCCGGTAGGCGATCCAGAATCCGTGCCAGAACCCGATCAAGATCCCGACGGCCAGGGCTGCCGCTATTACCGAAGCAGTAGGCCAACCCATCTTTACCTGTAAAAATGCCGCCACGGCTCCGGCCAGGGCGGCAACCGAACCGACCGATAGGTCGATGTTGCGGGTGACAATGACCAGGGTCATGCCGATCGCAATGATCGCCACGGCCACAGTCTGCACGAAAAGATTGGAAAGATTGCGCGGAGAAATAAATATACCGTCGGTAAGAAAACTAAAAATAAACCAGATGCCTACCAGAGCGATCAACATAGTGTAGCGCCGGATATGTTTGAAGAATCCGGCATTAAACAATTTCTTATTTTCCATCCTGATTTACCCCCGTTTCTTTTATTCTACCGGTAGCATAACGCATTATTTTTTCCTGGGTCGCTTCCTCGATCATAAGTTCTCCCGTAAACCTGCCTTCCTGCATGACCAATATGCGGTCAGAAATACCGATGACCTCCGGCAGCTCCGAAGAAATAACGACCACCCCTAAACCCAGGCTGACTAAGTCATTGATAATATTGTAGATCTCGGATTTAGCCCCGATATCTATGCCGCGGGTCGGCTCATCCAGGATCAGAACCTTAGGCATGGTCATCAACCATTTGCCCAAAACAACTTTTTGCTGGTTGCCTCCGCTCAAATTGAGGGCTTTCTGTTCTATTGACGGAGTCTTGATCCGCAAATCAGAGGTATATTTTTCGGCGTATTTGATCTCTTCATTATCATTGATTATGCTGGCTTTGGCGATCTTAAGCAGGCTGGCTAAAGAAATATTCCTCTTGATATCCTCGTTCAGGACCAGGCCATAACGCTTACGGTCCTCCGAAGCCAGGGCTATGCCGGCTTTGATGGCGCCGGCCGGATTATTAATCTGCAGCTCCTTGCCTTCCAGAAAGATCTTTCCGGAGATCCTCCGGCCCCAAGCATTAAACAAGCTCATCACTAACTCTGTCCGACCGGCGCCGACTAAACCGGAAATACCAAGGATCTCTCCTTTACGCAATTCGAAATTCACATCGGATATGATTTTATTGACAGCCGGATCGTAAACTGTCCAATCCTTTACTTTAAAAATTACCTCTTGAGGCAGGCGCTTCCTGTGCGGGTAAATATCTACTAATTCCCTGCCCACCATCAGCGAAATAAGTTTATTTTCGGAAAGCTCCTGTTTGGCATAGGTGCCGACGGTCTTACCGTCCCTTAATACAGTGATCTCATCGGCAATATCAAATACTTCTTTTAAGCGGTGCGAAATATAAATACAGGTAACTCCTTCGGCTTTAAGCTTAAGCAGGATTTTTAAAAGCCCTTCGGCCTCTTCCTGGGAAAGCGCAGCAGTAGGCTCATCCAAGACCAATATCTTGGCTTCTTTGGAAAGCGCCTTGGCAATGGCTACTAATTGTTGTTCCCCCACGCCCAGGTTAGCCAAGGAAGTCAGGGGATTTTCACGCAACCCCACCTGGGCAAGCGCTTTTTCGGTTTTTAGATAGGATTCATCCCAATTGACTATACCCCAGCGCGAAATCTCATTACCCACGCAGATATTCTCGGTTATATTAAGCTCTTTGATCAGCGCCAGTTCCTGGTAGATAATGACGATCCCGTGGTTCTCGCTGTCTTTTATGCTGCGGAACGATTGTTTCTCTCCGTTAATAACAATATTGCCCTGATAAGTGCCGCTGGGGTATACTCCGCTTAAGACTTTCATCAACGTAGATTTACCCGCCCCGTTTTCACCGACCAAAGCATGGATATGGCCCGGCTGGACATTAAAAGTCACCTTATCCAGGGCCCTGACTCCGGGAAAATCCTTGGTGATCGACTCCATCTGCAGGATATATCCGTCAGGCATTATTTATATACCTCTTCTCTCTTTAAATACCCGCTGGCAATCAAAGCCTGGTCAATATTGCCTTTATCTACCACTACGGGTGTAAGCAATATTGCCGGAACATCGATCTCCTGGTTATTGACCCTGGAAGTTGCCCCGGGGTCTTCTCCGCGCACTATTTTAACCGCGGTAAGGATCGCGTCGGTAGCCAGCAGACGGGTATCCTTAAAAATAGTCATGGACTGGGTCCCCTTGACGATGCGCTCGGCTCCGGTTAATTCGGCGTCCTGCCCGGTAACCGGGATTTTACCGTCTAAACCCACCTGCGCTAATGCCTGGATCACTCCTCCGGCAGTATTATCGTTAGGCGCCAGCACCGCGTCAATCTTATTGTTATTGGCAGTAAGCGCGTTCTGCATGAGATTCATCGCCAGGGTCGGCTGCCAATCCTGGATCCATTGGTCCATGACGATCTTAATTTCACCTTTATCCGCCAGGGGCTGGATATATTCCATCGCGCCCTGCTTGAATAGTTTCGCGTTATTGTCCGTGGGCGCCCCGCCTAACACAACATACTTTCCCCTGGGCACGCGCTCAGTAAGATATTTTCCCTGCAGCCTGCCCACCTGTACATTATCGAAGGAGATATACAGGTCCACATCAGAATATAAAACTAAACGGTCGTAAGAAATAACCTTGACCCCTTCCCGGTGCGCGGCGTCAACGATCGCCGAAGCGCTGGTTGCGTCATGCGGGGCCAATATCAGGATATCAATTTTCTGCGCCAGGAGGTTTTCGCATTGCGACATCTGCCTGGCCGCGTCATTATCGGATATCTGCATCTTTAGTTCTACCCCCTGGTCCCGGGCCACTGCGCGCATCTTTTCGGCGTCCTTGACCCAGCGCTCATCGCGCTGCGTAGGAATAGAAACACCGATAACTATCTTTTTCTGCCCGGCGGAGAGCGGATAAAAAATTCCCAACAACAGGACCGCCGTTAAAGCAAAAATCCGTAAAGCCGGGCTTTTCAAAATATTACTCCTACTCTTGTGCCAACGACTAACGCGTCATCGATATTCCCCGTGCCCCCGGGATTAAAGATATACTGCAGGTCGGGTTGGAGATAAAAATAAGGCGTAAGCATGATCTTATAGTTCAGTTCCATCATCACTTCATATTTCTGCGGAGATTGGCCGGAGTCATTCTGGTAATTAGCCAGGTCCTTGCTCCATTGGCCATACGCAAAACCCAAAGCCGTAACATCCGTATCGCGTTTGGGGACCAGGCCCGTATAGACCAGGCCTCCGTCCACAAA
>JBAZIT010000128.1:0-3799 GCA_041651675.1 Candidatus Omnitrophota bacterium
CGGTCTTATCAACTAAAGGCGTAAGCCCGGATATTCTGATCATGACTGCTACACCTATTCCCCGGACACTGGCCATAACCCTTTACGGAGACCTGGATGTCTCCATTATTAATGAACTGCCTCCGGGCAGGCTGGCAATAAAAACTCTTTTATTCGAACAATCCAGGAAGCAAGAGGCTTATCGCTTGGCCAGGCAGGAATTAAAAGCAGGCCGGCAGGCCTATATTATTTACCCGGTGATCGAAGAATCCTACGCCTTGGATATTGCCGGGGCTAAGAAGATGTTCAGCGAATTAAAAACAGGAGAATTCCAAGATTTTAAACTGGGCCTTATTCACGGCAAACTCAAGCAGGAGGAACAGGACAGGGTTATGCTGGAATTCAAGAATGGCGCACTCGATATGTTGATCTCTACGACGGTCCTGGAGGTAGGTATTGATATTCCGAACGCAACCTGTATGATCATTGAGCATGCCGAGCGTTTTGGCCTTAGCCAGCTGCATCAGCTGCGGGGCAGGGTGGGAAGGGGAAGCGCTGAGTCTATTTGTTTATTGATCTCCGACGCGGGAACAGCCCAGGCCAGCGGCCGCTTAACCGCGATGATCAAGTATAGCGATGGTTTTAAGATCGCCGAGGAGGACCTGAAGATCAGGGGGCCGGGAGAGTTTTTTGGCCGGCAGCAGCACGGGTTAAGCGAATTAAAGATCGCCGACCCGTTAGCCCAGATGCAATTACTTAAAATGGCCCGCGAAGAAGTGGTAAAATTACTTACTCTTGACGAACGCCTGGAAAACAGGCAGAATATACCGTTAAAAGAGAAGTTAGCGCAGCGTTTCCCGGATTATGAAAAATTTATGACAGCAGCCTGAAAATCCTATATAATGTATCAAACTTACCATGGATAAAAAACGCATAGTCATAACCGGTTTAGGCGTAATTTCCAGCATCGGCATCGGCAAAGACGCCTTTACGGAGAATATTTTCAAAGGGTTTTCGGGGATAAAACCGATCACTTCCTTTGATAGCGCAGCTTTTGAGGTTAAAACCGCCGGAGAAATAAGTAATTTTACTCCGGAGGCGATCTTAGGGCCAAAGGGGCTGCGCACTCTTGACCGGAGCATAAAATTAATCGCTTGCGCCGCTAAGTTGGCTTTGAATGACAGCCGGCTCGAAATAAGCGAAGCTAATTCCAGGGATACGGGGATTGCCGTGGGCGCTACTTTCGGCAGCCTCTCCAGTATCTGCGATTTTGATAAAGAGGCGCTTACCGAAGGCGTCCGCTATGTAAACCCAGCGCTTTTTCCCAACACCGTAATTAATTCACCGGCCAGCCAGGTATCTATAAAATTCAATATTAAGGGTTTTAACATTACCGTCTCTACAGGTTTTTCAGCCAGCCTGGATGCTTTAAATTACGCTGCCGATGCTTTAAGGAATGACCGGGTAAAAATAGCGCTTTGCGGAGGGGTGGAAGAATTCTGCATCCAGGAATTCCTGGGTTTTTATAAAGCCGGATGCCTTACTGATTCCCGCGGGTTAATTTTAGGGGAAGGGGCTGGTATCCTGGTATTGGAAGAATTGAACTCGGCCCTGGCGCGCAAGGCAAAAATTTACGCTGAGCTTTTGGGTTTTGGTTCGGCAATCCAGGATTTTAAAAAATCCATGCGCTTGAGCTTGGAAGAGGCAGGGCTTACGCCGGAGAAAATAGATTATATCGGCAGCGCGGCAAATTCTGCGGGAGAATTCAGCGCAAGCGAAGCAAAAGCAATCGAAGGACTGTTCGGCGAGAAAGCGAAAAGCATTCCAATAAGCTCTATTAAACCGCTAGTCGGCGAGCTTTTTAGCGCCTCAGGGAGCCTGCAGGCCTGCGCGGCAATCAGCGCGATAGAGAAACAGGCTGTTCCTCCAGCCCTGCTTAATCAGGCTGGGGCTTTCAAAATTGAAAATGTTTTAATCAATGCCGGAGGGAAAACCGGTTCTAATTCCAGCTTGATAATTTCTAAATTTAAGGGATACTAGGTATATGTTGTTTAAGGATAAGGTAGCGATAGTAACCGGAGGCTCAAGAGGAATAGGCCGGGCCCTGGTTTTAATGTTGGCGCAGGAAGGCGCGGATGTGGCTTTTACTTATGCCAAGAGCATCCAGGACGCAGAGTCCCTGGATTCTGAGATAAAGAAGATGGGCCGCCAGGCCTTAGCCTTGCAAATGGATGTAGCGGATTTTGACAAGGCCAAAGAGCTGGTTGAGAAAGTAAAAGAGGGCCTGGGCCGCCTGGATATACTGGTAAATAACGCCGGCATAATCCGGGATAAAGCCCTGATGATGATGACTAAAGAAGACTGGCGCGAGGTTATTGATACCAATCTGAACGGGACTTTCAATGTTACGCGTAACGCTATTGTAACTTTCTTAAAACAGAAGAGCGGCTCAATCGTAAATATTACTTCGGTTAGCGGCGTAGCCGGAATGAGCCGGCAGACCAATTATGCCGCTTCTAAAGCCGGGATCATCGGTTTTACGAAATCCCTGGCTAAAGAGGTAGCGCCTTACAATATCCGGGTCAATGCCGTTGCTCCCGGTTTTATTGAGACGGATATGATCTCGGGACTGAAAGACGAATTCAAGGAAGGGCTTAAAAAGAAAATACCCCTGTCCAGGTTAGGCAGGGTAGAGGATGTGGCAGCGGCAGTTAAATTTCTATTGAGCGGCGCGGCGAATTTCATCACCGGACAGACCATCATTGTTGATGGCGGATTATTTATACAATAAAAAATAGGAGAAGCGAAATGCCAGATTTAGAGAACGAGATAAGGAATATGATCGCCCAGATAGTTGAAAAAGACCCCAGCCAGGTTACCCTGGATGCAAAATTTTTTGAGGAGTTAGGCATGGATTCTATGATGGCCCTGGAGATCATGGCCGGGATGGAGAAAAAATATAAGATTACTATCCCCGAAGAAAAACTCACCAAACTGACTACTTTAAGAGAAACTGTCGCGGTAGCCAAAGAATACCTGGAAAAAAAGAATGCTTAATATTGAAGAGATCCAAAAAATCCTGCCCCAGAAATTTCCTTTCCTGATGATCGACCGGGTCCTGGAGCTTGAGCCCGGTAAGCGGATCGTAGCGCTTAAGAATATATCCATTAATGAAAGTTTTTTCGGCGGGCATTTCCCGGGCCAGCCGGTGATGCCCGGTGTTTTGATTATTGAGGCTATGGCCCAGGCCGCGATTATCATGTTTTATGCCCCGGAAAATATTCCCGGAGACAAACAAGCCTCTTATTATCTGGGCTCGGTCAAGGTAAGGTTCCTGAGCCCTTTGACTGCCGGCGACCAATTGAAAATAGAAGTTGAGCCGATCAAGGTGATCTCCGGAGCAGGGTTAGTCAGGGCTAAGGCCAGCGCCGGAGGCAGGGAAGTTGCCAGCGGGGAGTTAAGTTTCAGTGTCAAACATGGATAAGCGCGTCGTAATCACGGGTTTAGGGGTAGTATCTTCTATCGGAACCGGCAAGGAAGATTTCTGGAGGGCTGTGACCGCAGGAATTTCCGGGATCAGCAGGATCAGTTCCTTTGATACATCCGAATATCCCACGCATTACGGCGGAGAGGTAAAGGATTTTAAGCCTGAGTCTAAAAATATGGGCCGGGCTTCACAACTGGCAATCGCTTCGGCTAAGCTGGCCTTAAGCGATGCCGGGATGCCGGCAGATCATCCCGGGCTTCCGGGAACCGGCGTAGTTATCGGCACGACGATGGGAGAATCCCAGGTCCTGGAAAAGTTGAATGACGCCTGGGT
>JBAZIT010000129.1:0-3798 GCA_041651675.1 Candidatus Omnitrophota bacterium
ATCAGAATTTGCCGCCATGCTGGCAGATGCCGACAATACCAGACACACGCATGCCAGTCCCATCACCGCACTTGCTATTTGTTTCGTCTTTGTCATGTTTCTTTCTCCTTTCGTTTGTGTCGAACGGTACGGGTCAGGCTGAGCGCGTAGCGCGATAGCCTGAACCCGCTGGTTCGACAATCTAATTTTTACCCCATCGCCAACGAGGCTTCTCCCCTTTGATGAGGCAAACGGCAATCAAGCCCAGAGAAAGAACGACGGCATACGCCACGAACAAAACAACTCGTGTTGCCATGAAACACGCGCCTGCACACAGGAGTGCCAACCACAGTAGCATCACCAGCCACCCTTGCCAGGCACACGGCGGGCCCCATCCCCATCCGTACCGCTTTGCCGGAAACCATATCTTCTTTTCGTTTTCCATATCTCCTCCATGTGTCGAACGTTGGCGTTCAGCCTGAGCCGCGCTAGCGGCGATAGGCTGGGACGCCGTGTTGGCAATTCAGTCCATCCATGCTTCAACTCGGCTCATGCGCCCGCGTGAGCCGCACCAAGGGCAATTCGACTTGTTGTGGTGTTGCCCGTAATAATCCTCCGCACACCCACCCGTCCGTTGCCGCAGAACGCAGTTGTCTTTTACGTTTCCGTCTGCGTTGTGGCAGTAGGGACACTCAACCTGCATCGCGGCATAGGCGATGAACGCGCCGGTCACCGCGACTAATGCCGCCACACACATGAGGGTCTTTCGTTTCCTGGTCATCATCTCATTGCCAACGATAGCATCAGCATGAGCGATAGCGATATGCTGAATGCGCTGGTTCGATAGTTCTTTGATCTATTTTGAATAACGGGAGGCGCGCCGAATAGTGTTCCGGCGACGTGTTACCATCACTTTTCGCCGGTATTCGCTTGCCCCCTTGGTGCAGTAGTCTTCCTTTATTACGACAGGAATGGTCTCCTGTGGCAACAGAAGGTACTGAACTTCGGGACGCGCCGCCGTATCAGAACGTAAGAAATGATCTTACGCATGATAATCTCCTTTCTGCCTTGCGGCTTTGGAAGGTTATTCTGTTACGGAGAGGCACGCGCCTCCCTATTTTTCTTAATCGAACGATAGCATCAGCATGAGCGATAGCGATATGCTGAATGCGCTGGTTCGATAGTTCTTTGATCTATTTTGAATAACGGGAGGCGCGCCGAATAGTGTTCCGGCGACGTGTTACCATCACTTTTCGCCGGTATTCGCTTGCCCCCTTGGTGCAGTAGTCTTCCTTTATTACGACAGGAATGGTCTCCTGTGGCAACAGAAGGTACTGAACTTCGGGACGCGCCGCCGTATCAGAACGTAAGAAATGATCTTACGCATGATAATCTCCTTTCTGCCTTGCGGCTTTGGAAGGTTATTCTGTTACGGAGAGGCACGCGCCTCCCTATTTTTCTTAATCGAACGATGAGCATCAGCACGAGCGATAGCGATATGCTGAATGCGCTGGTTGGAGGTCTTAAATTATGAAATTATCAATCCCGATTAGCGAAAAGGTTTTGCTTGAGATCAAAAGGATGCAGATTTTTTGGGGCCTCAAGATCAGCAATACGTTGCTGAAGTTTCAGATTTTTTTCCTTAAGTTTCAGATTTTCTTCCTTAAGTTTGAGTTTCTCTGCTTGAAGTTGAGCAACATGCGTCTGAAGTTGAGCAACTTGTACCTGGAGTTTCGCATTATCTGCTTGGAGACTGGCGATCCGTTCATTCGTTTCCATTTGGCTCCTTATGTTTGGTTTTGTCGTGAATTTAGCTATCGTTTCCTCCAACGATAGCATCAGCATGAGCGATAGCGATATGCTGAATGCGCTGGTTCGATAGTTCTTTGATCTATTTTGAATAACGGGAGGCGCGCCGAATAGTGTTCCGGCGACGTGTTACCATCACTTTTCGCCGGTATTCGCTTGCCCCCTTGGTGCAGTAGTCTTCCTTTATTACGACAGGAATGGTCTCCTGTGGCAACAGAAGGTACTGAACTTCGGGACGCGCCGCCGTATCAGAACGTAAGAAATGATCTTACGCATGATAATCTCCTTTCTGCCTTGCGGCTTTGGAAGGTTATTCTGTTACGGAGAGGCACGCGCCTCCCTATTTTTCTTAATCGAACGTGACGGTTCACGCTGAGCGTAAGCGATAGCGTGCAACCGATGGTTGGCTTATTGGTTTTGTTCGATGGTCTTTAACATTTCTTTGGAGAATTTTATGTTTTCCTCTAATTTTATTTTGGCTGTTTTTGTATCGATCTTTTTTATCATCAGCAATTCGGCTAATTTAATGGCCGACAATATCCATACCTCGGTCGGTATGAATGTTGCCTTCGCTCCTCGATCCATTGCTATTTTTCCTAATTCAAAACTTCGTTTGGCAGCCTCAATTCCTATTTGTACCGCAATTTGCGACCGTGATCTTAATTCTTCTGATTTACGCAAAACCAAGGCGACAACAATAGCAATTCCGGCTGACACAAACATTGATATTACAGACACCAGAGCCACGCAAAGTGAGGCGTGTTTGTCCAAAAAATCAATTACAGAAAGGCACCCTTGCATAGGTAATATCCTTTTGGGGGCAATTATAGGAATTTTTCCGGGGTTGTTTTTGTTCTTTTTTGTTTTTAGCCAACGATGAGCATCAGCACGAGCGATAGCGATATGCTGAATGCGCTGGTTGGAGGTCTTAAATTATGAAATTATCAATCCCGATTAGCGAAAAGGTTTTGCTTGAGATCAAAAGGATGCAGATTTTTTGGGGCCTCAAGATCAGCAATACGTTGCTGAAGTTTCAGGTTTTTTTCCTTAAGTTTCAGATTTTCTTCCTTAAGTTTCAGTTTCTCTGCTTGAAGTTGAGCAACATGCGTCTGAAGTTGAGCACCTTGTACCTGGAGTTTCGCATTTGCTGCCTGGAGACTGGCGATCCGTTCGTTCGTTTCCATTTGGCTCCTTATGTTTGGTTTTGTCGTGAATTTAGTTATCGTTTCCTCCAACAGTTGGTTGACCTTTAGTTCTTCACGCGTTTCGATAACTGTGGCATTAACGTAGTTCGCATGAATGCCATTGTAAAGAATAAAATAAAAGTTATTTCTGGAGTTGCATCTCATTAGCCGACAACATTAAATGCATTGTCAGGCCGGATGTGTCGGTTTGTTATTTTCTTATCTATAAATTGGGTTGATGTATTGACTTGGCGTGTATTGATGTTATGCTTTAATAGTTAATCAACAATTGGCGAGGTGGATGACGATGGCTGACATTGATCATAGTCCGGTTTCTTTTGCGGAGTGGAGCACGGTGCTGGCGGGTGAATCTTTCGATCCTGCGACACGCGAACGGTATCGGCGCTGTATTGTGGCGTATCTCCACCACCTCAAGGAACGGCGCGAGCGCGCCTCGGTCGCCTCAGCCAAGGCCTATGTCGAGTCCGGCGAGGTAAAAGGGGTGACGGATCATCTTGACCGGGATGCTTTGCGGTGGTTCTTTCTGGCGGCACGGAGGAGGACGGAGGACGGAGGAAGACTAAAGGCGGAAGACAACGCAAACGTCCAACCACGCGCAGCGCGTGGCAAGCGCTCAATTTATCCCGCGTTTCGCGGGACGCCCAACGTCCAATGTCTAATGACGGACGACGGACGGCAGACGACGGAGGACGGCATTGAGGAGCAGGCTTCGCCGATTCATCCGGAAAAGGCGGATACGGGCACGACGCCTTGGGAGCGCCGGCTGGTCGAGCGATTGCGGGTGGGGCAATATCAGTGGCGGACG
>JBAZIT010000130.1:0-3794 GCA_041651675.1 Candidatus Omnitrophota bacterium
GAAACTATTCCCACCGCAAGCAGGCTCTTTTTGTCCAATAACGCTTTTCGCGCTCCATCATCAACTATGATCCTGCCTTTAGGCTTGCTGCCAAAGGCCATCCAGCGCCTCTTGGCATCCAGGGCTTTACCCTTGGCTAAAAATAAGGTGCCGCTGGCGGTAATATCATCAGCCAGCGATTTAATGATCTCTTTTTTATGCCCGTTAGCGATTACACAGGGGATCCCGGAATCAACAGCTATACCGGCAGCTTCAATCTTAGTGATCATCCCGCCTACGCAGGTTTGTTTATCGGTAGGACAAGCTAAAGACCTTATTTCAGAAGTGATCTTTTCAACTACCCTGACTATATCCTTGTTCTTGTCCCACAACCCCTCTATATCCGAAAGTATAATTAACAGATCGGCGTTAATCAGAGCCGCTACCAGGGCGGAGAGTTTATCATTGTCCCCGAATTTTATTTCCTCGGTAGAGATCGTGTCGTTCTCGTTTACGATAGGGATTATTCCCTTATTTAATAAAGTCAGAATGGTGCTTTTAGCGTTCAAGTATCTTTTGCGATTGTCAAAATCGTCGTTAGTCAAAAGTATCTGCGCGCAATTCAACCCTTTTTTCTCAAAAAATTTCTGGTATTGGGCCATCAAAAAATGCTGGCCTACTGCCGCGGTTGCCTGGAGATAAGACAGGACTTTCGGCCGTTGTTTCATTTTTAAAAGGCGCATACCCGAAGCGACCGCCCCGGAAGAAACAACAACTATTTCTTTCTTATCAGCCAGCGACTCGGAGATCTGGCGGCACAGCCCCTCCATCGCAAAAACATAGGACTCCGCCTGGGCTGGCTTGCCGAATAACAGGCTTGAGCCGATTTTAACTACTATCCTCTTATAATTTTTCTGCGACTGCATCCAGTAACTCCTCTAAGCCTTCTTTATTTAAGGCGGATATCGGATAAATTTTCTTCTTGACTGTTTTCTTAAATCTTCTCAGGTTTTCTTCTGCCCCCTCTAAATCCATCTTATTAGCCGCGATGATCTGGATTTTCTTGCTGAGTAAAGCAGCGTAACTTTTCAACTCCTGATTTATTGTTTTATAATCCTCCAGCGGATCCCGGCCCTCAAAACCCGACATATCAACCATATGGACCAAGATCCTGGTGCGCTCAACGTGCCTTAAGAACCTATCGCCCAGGCCCTTACCTTCTGCCGAACCCTTGATCAACCCGGGTATATCCGCCACGACAAAGGTTTTATCTTCGCGGTTAACCAAACCCAGGATCGGGATCTTAGTAGTAAACGGGTAAGCTGCGATCTTGGGCTGGGCATTGGATATATTTGAAATAAAAGTAGACTTTCCCACA
Organism: Candidatus Omnitrophota bacterium; assembly: GCA_041651675.1. Classification (GTDB taxonomy): domain Bacteria; phylum Omnitrophota; class Gorgyraeia; order Gygaellales; family Profunditerraquicolaceae; genus UBA6233. Next base: position 1,358 of record JBAZIT010000130.1, read on the forward strand.
TTCGGGAACCCCACTACCCCAACCTCGGCCAGTAGCTTAAGGTCCAGGAGCAGCTCTTTTTCTTCACCCGGCTCACCGGGAGAACCCTGGCGATTATGTTTATTATTCCCTTTGCCGCCTTTGCCGCCGCAAGCGACGACCACTTCTTCACCGTCTTTTTTGAGGTCGCGTAAAATACAGTTATTTTTGAAGTCGGTAATAGCAGTGCCTACCGGCACCCGGATAATCAAAGGCTGGCCATCCCGGCCTCTCTTGTCATTGCCTTCGCCATGCCCGCCGTGAGCGCCGCGAAAATGCTGATTATATTTTAAATCCAGAAGAGTATGCAGGTTCCTGTCCGCGCGGATGATAATATCCGTACCGTTTCCACCGTCTCCTCCGTCGGGCCTGCCCAGGCGCATAGACCGGTCGCGGTATAGGCTGGAACTACCCCTGCCGCCGTCACCTGCCTTCACATAAATCTTAGCCTGATCAACGAATCCGACAGACACGGTTTATCCGCCTATTTCAATGGATTTGATCTTGAGCTGGGTAAGCTTTGCGCGGTGGCCTTTTTCCCAATGCGAGTTCTTACGGCGGCGGTATTTAAAAGCAGTAGTTTTTTCTCCGCTTACCTGGCCTAAAACTTCGGCAGTCACCTTGGCATCTTTGAGATATGGCTGGCCTATTTCAATTTTTTTGTCCTTAGAGACTAAAAGCACCTTATCCAGGACAATATCCTTGCCCGCCTTGACTAACTGCTTATCCACTTCTAATACATCATCCTTAGTCACATTGTACTGTTTTGCCCCAACTTCAATTATAGCATACATTTTCAGCTCTCCCTTTTAGTAGATTTGGCTAAATTTTAAGAAGTGTATTATATATCAAGAAACCGGCAGGGTCAAGGCAAAAAATAGGGCTTTTGGCTTCTATTTATTGACCTTGAATCCAATTGCCCGCGCCTGTTTTGGCGGCTCGAGCAGCTTTTTTATTGCCTCAAACACTATTAGAAATTGCCTATCATATCTCTTCTCCATTACTTCGATCTTCCGTCTCAGGTCTTGGTTGGTCAAAAGCATCCTGCGCAGTTGGACAAAAGCGCGCACAATCTGGATATTGACCTTGATAGCTCTTTCACTGTTCAATATACTTGAAAGCATAGCCACGCCTTGCTCAGTGAATACGTATGGTTCGTTAATCGAATGCTTGAGACTATTGAACCGGTCACAAATTGTGACCAGTTCATCCTTCTCCCTTCTCGTCAATTGAAACATAAAATCCATAGGGAATCGCTTCAAATTCCTCTTTACCGCTTGATTTAAAGCTTTTGTCGGAACATTGTATAGTTCTGCCAAATCCCTATCCAGCATAACCCTCTTACCCCTAAAAATTAATATCCTTGAAATTATTAATTCCGGCGAAATTAGCTCTATCATTTTACGCCCCCTTTCTACTCTAACAGACGTAAAAAGAGATAAAACCTAACTAATTTATAACGGGAAAAAATGTACGCTAAGATTATACGGAAGAGAAACCTATAGGAGATGTAGACGTCTTTTGAGTAAATACAAACCTAGGGGTATCCCTCAGGAAGACGTTTATCTTAGGGATTACACACTGTTAGATTGTGATCATCATAATGCGAACCATTGGCTATAAATACATGGTAGCAGGTTAAAGGCCAGCCCGGGGCTATGCCGCATTTGACGTCACCGGTACTGGTTATATTATAGCCAAACAGCCAGTGCTGATTGTTTGGGCTGGCTAGATTTACGACTGTATCCCCATCAACAGTCACGACAATGGGGAAACTGTTATCGGCAGGATATCTGCCATAGACTGCATAATAATCCAATAGTGCGTTTCTTATAACATGCATTGTGCTATACGCTTCGTTTCTTTTTGCTTTAGCTATATTGGAAGAGTACCGCGGTATAGCAATAAGGGCAAGAATACCAATGATTACGACGACAATAATAAGCTCAATTAAGGTAAAACCCTTGCTTGTTTGCTTGCTTTGACTCATCATGTTTTTTATTTTAACACTGGTTGATGGAAATTTCAATAACCCTATTCATTATATATTTGTAAATGCCACTGGCTGGCTTGGACGCGAATTCGATTTTAGGCAATGGAGCTTGAGGATTTCTCGGGAATCCCGAGGCCAGCCGAAAGGCTGGCAATCTCGGGACGGCACTGGTGTCTGACACCCGAAGCAGAGGCTGAGGGTGGAGTTCAGTTAGCCGCCGAAAATCCGAAAGATCATTGCCGTCCGCCGCAGGCGGAAAAATCGAACCTGAGCGGACAAGCTTGGCAGTGGCATTAAAGGATAATTTTTAGGCGATGTGGACGTCTTCGATGTGCAGGGTAGGATTGGAAACAAAGCTGATCTTGGTCTTAAATTTATATTCGATTGCCCGCAGGTCTTCCTTATGCTTCAATATTTCGTCAATAA
>JBAZIT010000131.1:0-3772 GCA_041651675.1 Candidatus Omnitrophota bacterium
TATTATCAAGACCAGCAGTGGTTTTTCCGGCATTCATTCTTCATTAGTCTTAAGGAGATTTAATGGATAAAATCGCGATTACGGGTATCGGTATAGTCAGCCCTTCCGGCATAGGCAAGCGGCAGTTTTGGGCCAACGTTAAAGCCGGGCGTTCTTTTATTAAAGAGATCACCCGTTTCGATGCCTCTAAATACCCGGCGCATATTGCCGGGCAGATCGATGAATTGAATAAATACAGCAATATCTCCGAGCGCCTGCTTAAAAAAATTGACGCTTTTTCGCACATGGCCCTGATCGCTTCGGAGTTAGCGCTGCAAGATGCCAGCATCGATATCAAAAATGAGGACCCGAGCTTAGTCGGAATATTTTTGGGTAACGCTATCGGCGGTTGGCTTTACGCCGAGACAGAGCTGCGCGATCTGTATATTGAAGGCCGCGAAGGAGTTTCTCCTTATATGGCTTCGGCCTGGTTTCCTGCCGCTCCGCAGGGGCAGGTCTCTATTTATTACGGGATTAAAGGTTTTTCCAAGACCGTGGTCGCGGACAGGGCCGGTTCGCTTATGGCCCTGGGTTACGGCCGCAAGGTTTTGAATAAAAATAAGTTAAATATGATCTTAGCCGGAGGCATGGAAGCGCCAGTGTCGCCTTATGCGCTTTTATGCTGCAATACTTACGGGGCTTTATCTAAAAATAATTCCAAGCCCCAGGAAGCCTATAGGCCGTTTGATAAAAAGCGCGATGGCTGCGTGATCGGCGAAGGCGCCGGGATAGTTGTCATGGAGAGTGTTAGCCGCGCGGCTAAAAGAGGGGCCAGGCCCCTGGCTTATATTTCGGGATACGCCACGACCTGCGACGGGGTAAGCCGTATTGATTGCGCCTCCGACGGCAGGGAACTCGCCCGGGCGATCAACCTGGCCTTAGCCGACGCTCAGAGTGACGCGGCAGAAATTGATTACATAAGCCTGGACGGATTTGCCCTGGACTTATGGGATAATTCCGAGCTAAACGCCATAAAAAGCGTTTTTAAAGATAAAGCTAAAACCATTCCGCTCAGCTGCCCTAAATCCATGTTCGGTAATTTACTGGGAGCTTCGGGCGCTGTAGATATGATTACCACTGTTTTGGCGATGGAACACAGCCTGGTTCCGGTTACCTTAAACTTAGAGGAGCCGGCTGTTCCGGGATTTAATTACGTTATCCAAGAAGCCAGGGAACATAAAATAAAAAAGGCGTTAGTTATCTCCCGCGGGAGAGGCGGGATCAATTCGGTTTTAGTGGTGGAAAAGTAAAAAATTGAAGGAGGCTGTATGAAGATTCTATTTGTCATGCCTAAGGTTGGCGCCTGGGCTACGCACGGCATTCATCGTTCACCGAACCAGCTCTATGCTCATTGGGCAGCGTATGTGCGGGAGAGAGGGTATGAAGACGTGGCGGTAATAGACGGTAAAGCTGAGCAGATCCCGATGGAACAGCTCATTGAACAGGTAAAGGCTAAAGCGCCGGATGTCGTGGTTATGGGCGAACAGCTGCACGGTTATGGCGGATACGGAGTTTTACGCCATTTTAAGGATGCTGCCGTCGGTATAAAAAAAGCGCTTCCTAAAACAAAAATTATTTTGGGCGGATTATGGTACTCGGCAATGCCCGTGCCGACATTAGAGGAAAATCCTGCCGTAGATTTTGTGGTTATGGGGGAAGAGGAATCCTTTGGGGACCTGATCGAGGCAATAGATAAAAATAAGCCTCTTAAAGACGTAGGCGGGGTAACCTCCCGCATTGACGGCCAAATCGTTATGGGGCCGCATAAACCGCTGCTGGAAGACCTGGATAAATTACCTCTGCCGGCTTATGACCTGTTTCCTATGGATAAGTATGTGGGCCACACTTACTGGAAGCCGTTTGTAGATATGGTTACTTCGCGCGGCTGCCCTTCAGCCTGCACATTTTGTTATGAATGGGACCAGTTTGACCCGCGTCACCCTTCGGATTTCCTGAAATGGCGCGCTAAATCCCCGGAAAGGGTTATGGAAGAGCTCAACCTCCTGCACCGCAAATACGGGGTTAAAGTCGTGGTCATCCAGGATGATAATTTCAATGTTGACCCGGCCAGGGTTAAAAAATTCTGCGAACTAAAGAAAGCTGCGAATAATCCGATCAAATGGGTATCTTTAGGCCGGGCGATAGATTGGGTTAACTGCGAATCTATTCTGCCGATGATGAAAGAACAGGGTTTATTCATGGGGGTTTTCGGCATTGAGGTGACTACGCAGTCGGAGCTTAAGAAGATCGCCAAAGGTATTACTATCGATCAGATCAAGCAGACTATTGATATGTTCCGCAGGAACGATATCGCTATTGTTGCCGATATTATGATGGGTTTTGATTATGATACCGAAGAAATTGTCAAGCAGCGTTTTGAGTTTACCGACCAGGTAGATCCGGATATTCTTTGGGTAGGCTACGTCACACCCGCTCCGAATTCGCCGATGTGGAGGATTGCCCTGAAAAAAGGCTGGGTGGACCCCAAGAAAGTTGATTTCAGCACCTGGGATTTCCTGCATCCGGTCATTCCCACGGACCATCTTTCTACCGAAGATTTGGGCCGCCTGGGTTCATGGTGCATGCGTGAATTTTTCTCTAAGCCCGGCAGGATTAACCGGATCATGGAGAGTAATTTCGACCCGCTGGCTAAGCTTTGTTTTAAAGATGTTATGGACGGTATTAACAAATGGGAAGCAGCCGCGACCAAGGGCGAAGTGCAAATATAAATTAACCTTGCCACGCTGGCAGAGCTGAAGCGGACAGTGTGTAGGCGCTAGGAGGAGGATGATGGACATCAAAGCTAAAACCAGGGAAGTCTTGAGCAATCTTTTAAAGGTAAAGGCTGACGAATTGAAGGATGATGTTTCTTTACAGGAGAGTATCGGCGTAGATTCTACCGAGATGGTCGAATCGGTCATTGCCCTGGAAAAGGCATTTGGAGTTAAGCTCAGCCCTAAAGAGATCACCAAGTCTTCCAGTATGGACGATATTGCAACCGTCATTCAAGCTAAGCTTGCAAAATGAAGATAGTTGACTTAAGCCTTCCTATAGACGATAAGGCTTTTGAGGTGCACAAGGTAGCCATTGAACGCATAACCCATAAGGCGGGGGTAGAAAAATTCAACCGCGTGATCATGGGTAAGGCCCTGATCGGAAAAATTAAGTACCTCCTGGGCCAGCGCATCCTTAAAAAGGAGGACCTGCCTGACGAGGAATTCCTTTCATTAGAGATAGTGCACTCTCCGGTGCATATCGGTACCCATCTGGACTACTCTTTCCATTACGGCTCAAGATCGGAGGGCCGGCCTTCCAAGGCCGCGGAGGATATCCCGCTTGAGTATTGTTATCAGGATGGCGTTAAGCTTGACCTGGCCCACAAAAAACCCAATGAAACAATCGCAGCAGCCGATATTGAATCCGCCCTGCAGAAGATCAATTATAAATTAAAGCCTTTAGATATTGTCTTGCTGCAAACCGGAGCGGATAAATTCTATGGCTCGCCGAAGTATTTTTCCGAATATCCGGGGATCGCTACATCGGCGATAGATTATCTTTTAGATAGAGGAATTAAGATCTTCGGCGTAGATACTATGGGGATAGATAGGCCATATAGATTTATGCTTAAAGAATTCCTAGAGAAAAAAGACCCTAAGGCTTTATATCCGGCGCATTTTTATGGACGGAAGAGGGAATTTATCCATATTGAAAGACTGGCAAATTTAGATAAGCT
>JBAZIT010000132.1:0-3771 GCA_041651675.1 Candidatus Omnitrophota bacterium
GCGGCAATACGCTGGCTTGCGCCGATAATAGAGTCTGCCGCTTTGAGCAGTATAAGCCCGGTATTATCTATCTGCGCGAACCTGTCAATATTAAAAGAAACAGCGGATTTTACTCCTTCCGGGCGCAGAGATGCTTCTTTTGCTTCATCGGCTTGCCTGGCTCTTGCTTCCTGGCGCTTCTTGTCTTCTTCCAGCCGCGCTTTTTCTTCGGCTTCTTTAGTTAATCTATCTGCTTCTTCCTTTTTACGCAGCGATTCTTTCTCTGCTTCTTCTTTAGCGCGCTTCTCGGTTTCGGTTCTAATCCTGTTCTCTTCTTCGGTTTTTCTGACCGCCTCTTCCTCGGCTTTTTTCTTAGCCTCTTGCTCTAGCCGCTCTTCTTCGGCCTGGCGTGCTTTTTCCGCTTCAGCTTTCTTAACTTCTTCTTCCTGGCGCTTCTTGTCTTCTTCCAGCCGCGCTTTTTCTTCGGCTTCTTTAGTTAATCTATCTGCTTCTTCCTTTTTACGCAGCGATTCTTTCTCTGCTTCTTCTTTAGCGCGCTTCTCGGTTTCGGTTCTAATCCTGTTCTCTTCTTCGGTTTTTCTGACCGCCTCTTCCTCGGCTTTTTTCTTAGCCTCTTGCTCTAGCCGCTCCTTTTCAGCCGTACGCGTCTTTTCTGCGGCTTCTCTGGCCAACTTCTCCGCCTCTTCTTGAGCGCGCTTCTCTGCCCCGGACCTGGCTTTATTTTCTTCCTCAGCCTCCTGGATCTCTTCCCGGCGCTTTCTTTCCTCTTCAGCTAACTTTTGCCATTTTTCCTTTTCGATCCGCCTGGCTTCTTCTGCTTCCTTAGCCGAGGTATCTTCCAATAAAACGGGCAATTGCGGCATAGCTATATGATGCTTCTTCTTTTTAGGGGTCCTGCCTATAGGCGCACTCAGGCCAGCCTCCTTAATGATCATATTAATGCTGGATTTAGAGACCTCCACCTTAAAGTTATCTAATACTAAAGCAGACAATTTACGGCAGCTTAGAGCAGGATTCTTGTTTTTCTGCTCTAAGATAAAGTTCTTAACCGCTGGCTTTAATTTATGAATTACACCCATAGAAACTCCAGTTTGGACATTTCTCCCCATAAATACTATAACTTACAACTAATATTATGTCAAGAGATTATAGAATGGACATTTTCCGGAAAGAGATTACTCCAGGATAAGCTTATCGCCTGTATTTGTAGAAGTAGAGCGGATTGTTCCGGCAGGTAATTCAATTACCCGGCGGCTCTTAAAAAAGAGGGGGCTAAACCTAAAAGGGCGGAGATCGGCTATAGAATGCAATATCCGGTTATTTTTATCGATAAATAATACATCTATGGAAAAACGCATAAAACAAGTATGGATGGAATTACCGGGGTTTAATATGAGGGCTTGTCCGGGAGAAAGCTCTTTTTTACCCAAGAGCCCGCATATCCTTTTTAAAAAGGTGTCTGCGACAAACGTATCTTGTGCCAATATGGTATTGCGGGTCTGGTTAATAATCTTCAACGGTTAGGGAGCCTGAAATATATTGTCGGATAATTCGATGCTCTTTATCCTGATCTCTTCAATTGAAGAAGGAATATACCCGGTAGCTTGAAAAGCTCCCAGTACATTGCCCTGAGCGTCAATGCCGGTTTGTTTAAAAATAAAGATATCTTTTAGGTTGATATGTAAATCGTCCTTCAGCCCGCTTACTTCAGTTATCTGGACAACCTTGCGCGAACCATCGGATAACCTGGCAGTATGGATAATTAAATCTATTGCCGAGGCAGTCATCTCGCGGATTGCCCTTATAGGGAGTTCTACTCCTCCCATGAGGATCATTGAATCCAGGCGGCTTAAAACATCCTGCGTGGAATTAGCATGGATAGTAGTCATTGAACCATCATGGCCGGTATTCATTGCCTGAAGCATATCCAGCGCTTCAATACCTCTGCACTCACCGATAATTATACGGTCCGGCCGCATTCTCAGGGTATTACGGAAAAGGTCCCGGATAGTTACTGCTCCCCTGCCTTCAATATTAGGCGACCTGGACTCCAGCCTTATCCAATGCTGCTGATCAAGTTTTAGCTCTGCAGCATCTTCAATCGTGATAATCCGCTCGTTTTCAGGGATAAACCCGGAAAGGACATTCAAGACCGTAGTCTTGCCGCTTCCGGTCCCTCCGGAAACAATGATATTTTTTCTGCAAATAACGCAGGCGCCGATAAACTCGGCCATATTCGGGCTTATCGCCTTTAGCTGGATTAAATCTTCAATCTTAAATTTCTCTTTTCTGAATTTCCTGATGGTTAATGACGGGCCGGTGAGGGCCAAAGGCGGTATGATGGCGTTAACGCGGGAGCCGTCGGTGAGGCGGGCATCCACCATCGGCACAGACTCATCAATTCTCTTACCGATAGGCGCAATAATCCTTTCAATAATTGCCTTAACCTGGTCATTGGAGATAAACTTTTTGCTGGTCAGTTCCAGTTTACCTTTCCTCTCGATATATATTTCATCTTTATTATTCACCATGATATCGGTAATATCGGGCATGGCGAGGAGTTCGTCCAAAGGCCCGAGGCCTAAAGCCTCATCTACAATTTCCCTGACTAATTTTTTACGCACTTCCGGCGAAGAAATGAATGTTCCGGCTTCTTCAACTAAAAAGTTACTCACCATTACTTCGGCCCTGGCGCGCAAGTTCCTTGATCTCTTGGTATCGCTGAAAACCTTTAAATCCAGCCTTTTAATATTCAGCTCGTCTATCAACCGGCTATGGATTTTTCTTTTCAGGAGGACTATATCGTCGGCTCTTTCTTCCTTGGCGGTCAGCTCTTCAATTACAGGCTCAGTTAACCCTTCTTCTTCCCATAATTTTGCCGGCCTCTCTACTGCTACCTGCTGCAGGCGCAGCTGGTCTATTTCCCGGTTCTCCGTAAACAGCTCTTTGTCCTTGACTAATTGTTCGCTTAATTTATTGATCGCCAGGCTAAAGCGCGACCGCGGGCTGTCAATGACTACCGGGATGCCGCGGTTTACAGCCAGGCCCACAATCCTGCCTTCTGAAGGTATCTGATGGAGAATACCGCAAAGCAGATTAACCTTTATTTCCTGCAGGCTGATGCTGGAGGTAGATTCGGCGCGGTTAATAATAACTTTGATCATGGATAAAGGGAATTGTAAGGACTGCAGCGTGTCTACTGCCCACTCTGCCTGGTATATTGAAAGTATGTCGGGAGTAATCACCAGGATAATCAGGTTTGCCTGGTTTAGAACAGAGAGAAGCAGGTCACTGAAGCTCTTTCCTGCATCCACAATCATATAATCGTAATCTTTATCCAGCAGGTTAAGGACTTCTTTAACATTCTCGGGTTTAAGATGCGGGGCCTGTTGAGGCTTGGTCACCCCGCACAAAAGATCGAGCCCCATATAGCTATGGATCAGAAAATCGCCGATCTTAAATTCCGATGGTTGCTTCTTAAGGGATTGGATGAGCTCAACCATGCTCCTGTCCACCTTAAGATCCAGCATCCGGGCCATATCTCCGACTGCCTGCAGATCTAAATCTACCAGGCAGACTTTCTGCCCCTGCTCCTTAGCCAGGGAACAGGCCAGGTTGGTAGCCAGTAAGGTTTTACCTACTCCGCCCTTAGTGCTGAATATGACTATTTTCCTAGACATTTTTTATTTTAGTTGAAAAGTTACCGGGATATCAATCCAGAGTTCCTGGTCTTCTATAGAGACAGGAAATGGGGGATAGGAAGTTATATTT
>JBAZIT010000133.1:0-3691 GCA_041651675.1 Candidatus Omnitrophota bacterium
TTACAGGTTTAATACCAGGCAGAGTCTGGGAGCTACCGCCTGGGAGGTTGTGGAAAAGTTAGGGACCAGGGTAAAACGTAATTCGTGGAAGCCTATCTTTGATTTTAAAAAAGTGGAAAAGGCGATGGGGGTCCCTGGCTTATTCGGCAAGATTTCCATAAAACACGCCAGAGAAGCGCAGCGTAAAGCAGCTTCCTCCAGCCCTTTAATCCCCAAAGAGTCGTTATTTTTTGGCGCTTTAATGAAAACGCTTTCAGAATCTACAAACGGTTTTATCTTCAAACAATGGTCGCAGAAGCCGCGGATACTGGCAAAAGGCGTTTTTGGTGAGCTTAAGCCCTTGAGTAATAATATAACACAGGAGGAAGCAGAAGAGATCAATTCTAAGCTGAATAGCGTTAGAAAGAAAATACTCGCCGAGCAATTTTTCCGGGAAAGAGACTTCTCCGGCGTTGAAGTAGAAGTCCTCTTGAATTCCTACAGGTCCGCATCTTTTAAAGAATCCCGTTCATCCCGCCAGAAAAACCGAATCCAGTACGACCTGCGCAGCTTTAAAAATACCGATTTTCTCTATTTGGAAACTAAGCATGAGTTATTTCATCTTAAAATAAAACAACTGCATCCTTCTCTTGACCCTGCGCTGGCAGAATTATTTATCCTTTTATTTATCAATATCAGAGGGATGATCAACTTAAAGAATAAAGAATACCTCCGTAGCCAGAAGGTTGTCTCTGACTATCAATACCTCGCCCATCCCCGGAAAGGATTGTTTAAATTCTATAAAGTAATAATCAACAGCCCCAAGGTCAATAATGCCTTTGAATTCCTGGAGAGCCTCTGCGTAATGGTTGCCCGGGAAACCGCGTATTTTCCGGCTATGCGGGCTAAAATGCTTGCGCTGGCTTTTGACAAAGAAGGAAGGCTTGATTCGCTTAAGTTAGAGACGATAAAAATACTGCTCCATTCTCTCAAGCAGGCCCTGATTGAAGAAAAAAATATCACGGAAAAAGAAGAAGCATTGGCTGATTTTGCTGATCTGGCAGCCAGGAATGGCCTGCCTCAGGCGCTTAAGCCGTTTATGGCTTACGCCAGGAATATCCGCTATAAGGCCGAAGATAATAATATCTTTCTTGAGGTGAAGTTTACGGATAGAAGCGGGTTGGCCAAATATGCATATATCTACCTTGGCCGGTCGGATGATTTGAACGGAACCTTGAGCAAGGGCGGAAGGATCTTTAACTGGACGCACAGGAAATGGCAGCAGCAGAAGCCGGGTATATTCTATTATCAGGACCCGGGTATCGAAAGGCAAAAGGAGGAATACGGCTGGCAAAGATTAATCAGGCTTCCGGTATCCAGGATGATCAAGGAAATAGGCGAATACAATGCCAGGACCGGCAGGAGGCCGGTAGAGGCTGCTCTTGACAGGCTATGCCAGGCTTTATTCAGTAAATTAGGCATAGATAAAACCTTGTTAAGCAAGAAGACCTGGTTATCCTTGCAAAAGATGATAGGCCGCGGCAGGGCTCCGGCTGTTTTTTATGTCATAAGGGCTAAATACCTTAATTACTACCTTGATATGCTCTATCCTAAATTACTATTAGGGGAGGTTAAGGTCAGCGACCAGCAGATTAAGGATCTGGCGATCTGGCCGGTTATGGAGTGCTCCGGGATGAAGTCATCTTTAGTAAATTGGCTGGGCTCAAAAGATGCTTCCCTGCCAGGCCAGTTATACTTGAGAGCGCCGAAAATAGCTATAACGGAACTCCTGGCTTTATTGGCATCTTCTTCCAGCCCTATAAACAGGGGGGTGGTGCTTGCCGAACTGATGAGCGTTGCAGAGGTCATTAAATCCGGTAAGACAAAGGCGATATTTTCTTCGCAGTCATGCGTTACGGCGGAAATAGCGCAAGAGACAGGCTTGAGTGAATCCTGGATTAAAAAAGAAGTAAGCCGCGTCAGCCGGGCTTTAGAACAGAGGCTGGGCAGGTTCTTGAGCTTTGAAGATATAAAAAAAATATACCTGGCTGAACGGATGCTCCGGAATCCGGAATTAGCTACCAGAAGGAACATTCAGGCTGTTTCCGGCTGCCTGAATGAGATCTACAGCGACGCAGCCATTGGCAGAGAAGAAGAACAGCCAGCGGCTGTATCCCTTGAGGCATTAGCGGCAGAATACGATGAGATCGCCAGGGCAGGCTGGGGGAACAGCGGTAAAGGGACTTATTCCGTGATTTACCGCGATTACAGAATATACCTGGCTGACATTATTGGCGAGGCTAAATCCATACTCTCGCTTGGCTGCGGCACAGGCGAATTAGAAGAGCTCTTGATTGCCAGGGGCAATAAGGTTACCGGGCTTGATATTTCAAAAGGTATGATAGAGGCTTTTAAAGCAAGGTGCCCTTTAGCGCAAGCAATAGTGGCTAATGCGGGAGAGGATTTATCCGCGCTTTTTGATCAAGAGAGCTTTGATGCGGTTATCTTTCCGGAATCTATAGGCCATATGGATATCCCTTCTGTGCTGCAAGGAGCCTGCCGCCTGTTAAAAGATAAAGGGATGCTCATAATTACCAGCTACTTCCCTTCCGATATACCGGGCAGCCAGCTTATTAAAAGTTATAGAAGGCTGGCGCCTTCAGTATTAGCAAAAATAGTAGAAGATGCAGAGTTTAAGGTTATCAAAAAAGAGACACGGGATTTTGAAGATGCCGAAGATTCGAGAAATTATATGCCGGGCAATCTTATTATTATTGTTGGTTTAAAGGTTAAGGCTACGGCCCGGGCTTCTTCTGCGCTGGGCGGGACAAAGGAACTGATAGATATTGAGTTTGAAGGGGCAGAATCCGGGCGGTCGAAAAGTTGCCTGGACGGTTTTTGCTGTTTTTTTGAAGAAGAGCCCCGGCGTTATCCCGGGATAGAGGGTTTCCTTAAGCAAAGCCATGGGCAGGGCTGCCAGATAAGAAGGAGAGAAATAATCCTGGCAAGAAAGATGTCCGGAGACCCTGATTCCGAGACCAGCAATAGGTTCCCCTGCCGTGCGCTGCAGTTGATATTCAACAGTCCAGACAATTCCCGGCTTACTTTAGCTTCCAGGTGTTCCCTTTATTCTGAACGGCCTAAGGAATGCCGGGTTTACGGTTTTCAGGGCGCTTTCGGCCACTGCCTGTACAGACAGCTTTTACGGGGAATGGCGGAATACTTCTTAGTCCTGCCCGGGGATTCCTTGTCCCGGAGCAGAATAATATCTTCCGGGCAAGACCTGGATCTCTTAACCGGGGAGACATATTTTACAGAATCCGGCTATAACTTCCTCAATGAACAGTTTAGGAAAGGGATTCAAGCGGTGGATGGGCGCACCTCCTTTATTTTTCTCCCCCGTAAAGACAGCTCAATCGTTTCTTCAAGCCCTGCCACCCGGGTGATAGATTTGGAATTAGTACGCACCAAACTCACGGAACTATCGGATAACTGGGATAAAATAGCCGAGGGCAATAGGGATGTCCTTCGCGATTGCAGGAGGCCGGATGAAAAGGTTATTGAGGGTTTTATTGCCGGGTGTAATTTTATCAACGGGAAGATCGGCATCAGGTTCAAGAGCGCAGATGAATTCAGCGCTTTTCTATCCACCCTTAACGATACAGTCACAAAACCCACCAAAGAATACGAATATGCCAGGATCTCCAGGCGC
>JBAZIT010000134.1:0-3691 GCA_041651675.1 Candidatus Omnitrophota bacterium
GAAACCATTGTTGAATTGATCCAGGCCCTGGACTCCGGAGCAGATTTAGCTGCAGTGCAGGGTATCGCTTATAAAAGAAACGGAAAAGTGCACCAGACTCCTGACCGTCCGTTAGTTGAGGACCTGGATAAATTGCCCATACCCGCTTATGACCTGATGCCGATGGGCAAGTATTCCCCTTTTGGTTATATCTGGCCCCGGAGCGTTACGCTGGAACATTCCCGCGGCTGTATTGACCGGTGTAATTTCTGTTCTTTGTGGACTTTCTGGGGCAAGCATAATAAAGCGGATATTGATAAAGACGAATTAGATGTGCTGCCCAGGTACAGGACTAAAAGCGTGGAGAGGACGCTGGAAGAAGTGGATATAATTTATAAAAAATACGGCCGGCGTTATATTATCTGGGCTGACCCTACTTTTAACCTTGACCCTGCCTGGACCGATGCTTTTTGTGAAGGCCTGCTCAAGAGGAATTATCGGGATTTATATTGGTGGGCATTTTTGCGCGCGGATTTTGCCTTACGGGATGAACGCCTGGGCATACTGGGTAAGATGGTTAAGGCGGGCATGATCCATCCTCTTATCGGCATAGAACGCTGTTGTTCCGAGGATTTAAAAAAGATCAAGAAAACAGGATATTCCAGGGAATTGATCAAAGAAGTATTTACGATCTTCAAGAGGAAGTACCCTCAGGTTTTCAGGCAGGGCACCTTTGTTACCTGCCTGCCTTTTGATACCCGTAAGTCCATGCTGGAGCTGGTCAAATACGCCGTGGAGATCGATATTGATTATCCGGCTTTTCATCCGGTGGCGCCTGTCCCGGGAACATACCTTTATCAGGAAACCAAAAAAAGCGGCCTTTTAGACGAAGATGATTTTTCCAAATATGACTGGAGCACCCCGATACTGAATTCCGAGACCGGGATATCCAGGGCTGAATTCGCCAAGTTGAATATTGAGTTGAATAAGCGTTATGTGCTTTACCGGCCGCACTGGCTGATCCGGGGGTTGTTTTCTTCCCATAAACACAAACGCGGATTATACTGGTGGTTTTTTATCAATACCATGAAGGTGATGTTCCTGGAACTGTGGAGCGTGGTTACCGGAAAAAAGAAGTATCAGGGGATCACCGGATTTATGCATATGGCTAAGCCGGCCTGGTATGATAAATAGAGGAGAGTTTTTTTATGAAACTGACGGTCCCTACTAATTGGGAAAAAGACCTGCTCGGGAAAATAACCCAGCCCGATGTGGATACTGTATACGGGAAGCTGGATAAGGATTTTGTGGGAGGGGGAAGGGCTTCCTGCGTGTTATTGAAATTAAGAAAAGGTTATGTTAAATCCCATATTCAGGCTATCCACGAACAGGGCCGGAAATTCCATTATATATTAAACGCTTCCTGCCTGGGTAACCGGGAATGGAGCAGTAGAGGACAGAAAGAAATAATCCGGCTTCTGGACTGGCTGGTTGATATAGGCTCGGATGGAGTTATCGTTACCAGCCCCTACCTTTTCCAGGTCATTAAAAAAAGGTACCCTGAATTTGAGATAGCGGTATCGTGCTTCGCGAATGTAAATTCCGTGGAGAAGGCGAAATTCTGGGAGGGCCTGGGCGCGGCGATAATTACGCTTTCGCAGGTAGAAGTTAACCGTAATTTTAAACTGTTAGAGGAGATCCGCAAGAAAGTAAGCTGCGAATTGCAGCTCATTGCCAACGACGGCTGTATCGCGGATTGCCCGATGTTTTTCTACCATAATAATACCAGTTCGCATTCTTCGCAGTCAGACAGCCGGCTGGGAAGTTTTATGTTTGATTATTGCTCACTTACCTGCAGATACAGGAAGATCGCTAAATCCGCCAATTTTATCCGGGCTACCTGGATCCGGCCGGAAGATATGTCGGCATATGAAAACATAGGTTACAGCAGGTTCAAGCTGGCGGATAGGACCATGGATACCCGGCACCTGGCTGTCATTGTGGATGCCTATTCCAGGCGTTCATACCGGGGCAACCTTTACGATTTGATTACCAGCCCTTCAAAAAGCCTGTGGCTTAAAAAAGCCTCATTATTCCACAAGTTTAAATATTTTTTTCATCCTCTGGCGCTAAATATCGTTAAATTTGTGCGCAATAGAAAATTACTGAAATATACCGAGGTCTACGTGGACAATTCCAAGCTGGACGGATTTATCGGGCATTTCTTGAATACGGATTGCCGTTATCTTTCCTGCCAGGAATGCGGCTATTGCCAGAAAATAGCCGATCAGGCAGTATCGGTTAAGGATAAAGCTGCACACCAGGTAGCGGTTAATGACCACCGAAAATTCCTGGACCTGATCATTTCCGGAGATATATTCAAATACTGAATCTTAGATGAAGTTACTCTTAATAAATCCCGCAAGCAAAGTAACCGAAGGTAGCCGGAAGTTAAAGGCATTTCTTTCCCCTATTCCTCCTTTAGGTCTAGCTTATATTGCCGCTGTCCTGGAGAGGGAAGGGATAGATGTAAAGATCATTGACCAGGTTGCCAGCAGGACCTCGAATAAACTGCTGCTTAAAAAAATAAAAGAATCCTCCCCGGACCTGGTCGGTTTTTCCTGCCTGACCAGCGTGATGAGCAACGTAGCCGAATTAGGGCTCGAGATCCGAAAATTCAGCCGGGCAAAGATTGTTCTGGGTAATATTCATCCTACTATATTTGCCGGGCAAATATTAGCCCAGGGAGCAGCTGATTTTATTGTTCGGGGTGAAGGCGACGCTACCATGGCGGAGTTGGCTAAGGCCATTAAGGATAATTCCGGGTTTACGCATATACAGGGCATCAGCTATCGCCAGGGAAAAGATATTTTCCATAATGAAGAGCGTCCGCTGATAGGCGATCTGGATACCCTGCCTTATCCTGCCTGGCATCTTTTAGAACTAAAAGACTACCGCGATTCGCCGATGATCTTGATCGACCGGGAACCGGTTGTCCCGATAGCCGGCTCAAGAGGCTGCGCGTATAAATGTTCTTTTTGCGCGCAGGACGCGGTTTATCCCTTGCCCCGGTATAGAAAAACAGAGGCAGTCATTGCTGAGCTGGAGTATTTCCATAGTAAATTCAATATACGTAATTTCGGCTTTGTTGACGCTAACTTTCCTTTTTCCATAAACTCAGGAAAGGAATTTTGTAACGCCTTGATCCGCAGCGGCCTGCATAAGAAGATCAGATGGGCAACCGAAACCAGGGTTGACCTGGTCAACGAAGAACTTTTGGCCCTGATGAAAAAGGCCGGTGTGCATTTGATCATGTTCGGTTTTGAATCCGGGAACAGGCTGGTGATGGACAGCGTTAACAAGAGAATACCTGCGGCCCAGTCTTTAAAAATAGCCGGGATCACCCGGAAATTAAAGGTGCACACCCTGGGTTTGTTCATCCTGGGCCTGCCCGGAGAAACAAGACAGAGCTGCGCAGCAACGATCAAATTCGCCAAGGACCTGGATTGCGATATCGCTAAATTCAATATCGCGGTTCCTTATCCGGGCTCAAAATTTTTCCGGGAATTTTATAAAGGCGGCCTGCTGGATACAGACAGATTTACTCCCTGGCATGATTGGTCTGATTCCAGAGAAGGCCCGGTTTATGTGCCGCCAGGTTTAAAGGCCAGGGAGCTGGTCGGATTGCAGCGCAAGGCGATGTTTGAGTTTT
>JBAZIT010000135.1:0-3641 GCA_041651675.1 Candidatus Omnitrophota bacterium
GATGAAGCCGGCCGCGGCCCTTTGGCCGGCCCGGTGGTGGCAGCGGCAGTCGCGCTTAAGACAACGAGTTTTAAAAACCGCATTGACGATTCCAAAAAGTTAAGTTTTAATTTCCGCCAGAAAGCTTTTGAAGAAATTACCAGAAAATCCATATTCGGCATAAGCGTAATCAGTGAGAAGATAATCGACCGCATCAATATTTTACAGGCCACGCGCCTGGCCATGCGGGAGGCGGTTTCATCTTTAACCAGGCAGATAGCCGGCTTGGATTCTTTGAATATCCACGTGATCGTTGACGGGAATATGTCTTTGGAACTGAACTGGCCCTGCACTGATATTATCCAGGGCGACGGAAAATCCAAGAGCATCGCCGCAGCCTCCATATTAGCCAAGGTCACCCGCGACCGGATTATGCTGGAATATGACGCGATTTATCCGGAATACGGGTTCAAGCGGCATAAGGGTTATCCGACAGAAAGCCATAGAGAGATCCTTAACCGGATAGGGCCGTCGCAGATCCACCGGAAAAGTTTTCACTGTGTCTAAAGATAATTTGAATTTAGGTATTTTAGCGGAAGATAAAGCAGTAAGATTCCTTAAAGCCAGCGGTTATAAGATCCTCCACCGGAATTATAGATGTAAATTAGGCGAAATAGATATTATTGCCAGGGATAAAGATACAATCTGTTTTATAGAGGTAAAATGCCGCTTGTCCGATAAGTTCGGTAAAGGGTTTGAAGCAGTCACCGGCAAGAAACAGGCACAGATCAGTAAAGCAGCTTTAAATTTCTTAAAAGAAAATAATTTATTGGATAAGAGCGCCAGGTTTGATGTGGTTTCGCTGGACACTTGCGGCGCGCAAGAACAAATAACCCTGATCAAAAACGCCTTTGAATTGAACGGGAGGTTTACCTACTAAGATGTATAAAAACGAATCGCTTAAAAAATACCTGGATGACCTGGCAGCCAAGCTTCCTGCTCCCGGAGGCGGTTCAGCAGCTGCGTTTGGCGCTGCCTTGGGCGCTGCGCTGATCAGTATGGTAGTTAATTTTACTTTGGGCAAACCCAAATACGCCAAATATGAGAATGAGCTGAAAACCATCCTGGTTAAATCCGAAAAATTAAGGGAAGAATTTTTAAGATTGACTGACCTGGATGTTATTGCCTATCGCAGTAAGAACGCGCGGGACGCCTTAAACACTCCCTTTATGGTCAGCCGCCTCTGTTATGAAGGGGTAAAATTATGCCTGCCGTTGGTTAAGAAAGGCAATGTTAACCTGATCAGCGATGTGGCAGTTGCGGCAATTATGCTGGAAAGCGCCTTTGCCAGCGCTTATTTTAATGTGGAGATAAATTTAAAGGGCCTGGAAGATAAAAAATTAGCCGGGGCGATCAGGAAGGAATTAACGCAAAAAGGCAAATCCATTAAAAAGATCAGGACAGCTATGGAGGAGAAAGTTGGCCAAATTATTAGAGGGTAAGCCGTTAGCCGAGAGTATCAAGGAAGAGATAAAAAAGCAGGCAGCTTCTTTGCCGGCCAAGCCGGTCTTAGCCAGTATCCTGGTTGGTGAGAATCCCGGCGCAGCCAGCTACGTCAAGTCCCAAAGCAAGGCAGCGGAGAATTTAGGTATTGAATACCGTCTGCAAACCTTAGCTCAGGATACCCCGGAAGAGGCCCTCATCGATTTTATCCGGAAATTAAATTCCGATAAATCGGTTAACGGTATTATTATCCAAATGCCGCTTCCCGCAGGGATAGATTATAAAAAGATAAGCGCCTACATCAGCCCGGAAAAAGATATTGAGGGTATGCATCCGCAGAATATAGGGAAGATCTTGTTTGGCAAGGCTAAGCTGGTTCCTTGCACTGCAGCCAGCGCAATGGAGCTGATCAATTCCAGCGGTATTGATCTATATGGCAAGGAAGTTGTTATTGTGGGCCATAGCGAGATCGTTGGTAAGCCCTTAGCGCTTTTGTTGCTGGATAAATTCGCGACAGTTACGGTAGCGCATATCGGCACCAGCAAAGCCGGGAAATTAGAAGAACATGTGCGCCGGGCAGAAGTGTTGATCGTCGCAGTCGGAAAAGCCGGATTAATTAAAGGCGATTGGATTAAAGAAGGCGCAGTAGTCATTGATGTGGGCATAAACCGCCTCGCGGACAAAATAGTCGGGGATGTAGAATTCGAGCCGGCAGAAAAACGCGCCGCGTTTATTACGCCTGTTCCCGGCGGAGTGGGGCCGTTAACCGTAACCATGCTCATGCGCAATCTGGTGGGAGCAGCTCAGGCGCAAGCAGCAGTAAAATGAAGACCGTACTTTTATTGACCGTATCCAATGTATTCATGACCTTTGCCTGGTACGGCCACCTTAAATATAAAAATTCTCCGCTGTGGATCGTAGTTTTGATCAGCTGGGGCATTGCTTTTGCGGAATATTGTTTTCAGGTGCCCGCCAATAGATATGGGCATGCCCAATATTCGGCGGCCCAGTTAAAAACCATCCAGGAAGTGATCACCCTGGTTATCTTCAGCGTTTTTTCGCTGCTTTACTTAAAAGAAGAGTTTCGCTGGAACTATGCCGTGGGATTTGGGTTGATCATCCTGGCAGTGTTTTTTATCTTTAAAAAATGGTAGTTTACGTTATTTGATATTTCGCCTTCAGGCTATTGTTCGCGCACGAAAATTTTCTAATTGTGCGTTCACAACACCCTTCGGCAAAATATCAAATAGTTTATTTTTTAGAGATAAGTTAATATATCTTAGCGGATGGATTGGCTTGTTCCGGAGCAGGACGTACGCAGGCCGGAGCGGGCAAGGTTCGTCCTCTTAGATAAGACTAGCGAGAGCGTAGGCCGAGTAGCCGAGCGTGATTTTTCACGCTGGGAAAAATCACGCGTTCCTGCGAGGAACAAGACAAGCCAGCCGCTAAAGTGAAAGAGCTATGAATTTTAAAGAAAAATTACAGTCGGGTAAGTTCGTGGTGACCTCGGAGATCGGTCCGCCCAAGGGTATTGACGTTAAGCAGCTCTTGGAGGACGCGGAGTTGATCCGCACGCGGGTTGACGCGATCAATGTCACGGATTTGCAGAGCTCGGTGATGCGGCTGGGGTCCCTGGCAGTTTGTTTCCTGCTTAAACAAAAGGGCTTTGAACCGATCTACCAGTTGACCTGCCGCGACCGCAACCGCCTGGCCCTGCAATCGGATATTCTATCCGCAGCCGCCTTAGGCATTGAGAATCTTCTGCTGCTTACCGGAGATCATCCTGCGCTTGGGGATCATCCCGAGGCAAAACCGGTATTTGATCTGGATTCTGTTCAATTGCTGCAGGTAGTTAAAAAACTTCAAGAAGGTTCGGATATGCAGGGGAATAAGCTCATCGGAGAACCGCCGGAATTCTGCATGGGCGCGGTGGTCAATCCCGGGGCAGACCCTTTAGGGCCGCAGATCATGAAGATGGAGAAGAAGATCGCTGCCGGCGCAGAATTTTTCCAGACCCAGGCAGTTTATGATATCAAGGTATTTGAAAACTTCCTGGATAAAACCAAGCATTTAAAAACTAAGATCATGGCCGGCATCGTTCTATTGAAATCAGCCGGCATGGCCCGGTATATGAACAAGAATGTCGCCGGAGTATCTGT
>JBAZIT010000136.1:0-3625 GCA_041651675.1 Candidatus Omnitrophota bacterium
CCAAAAGAGGTAGCTAAACCTCTTACCGCGTAAAATGCGCGATAACAGAAAGCTGTCGCGTCTATCAGGTATAACCGTTGCTCATCCATTAATAATGCATTTGGAGTTAAATTTTGGTAGGAGAACTAGAATTTGTGGTTTTCTATTTCGTATCCTTCTACTTAGAGTCCAGCTTGCGGGCGTCTTCCAGGGCCTTCTGCATCTCTTCAGAATAGCTCTTTTCAAAGCTCTCAAGCTTTGTATTTTGAGGTTTTTTAACGGCGGCCGGCTTGCTGCTTTTGACTGGTGTATTTTTTTCGGAGATAATGTCTTTCATCAGGGCGTTAACATCTTTTTCCTTGACCGCCCTGGCAGGCTTGCCGGTTAAAATAAGATTTATATCTTCCAGGCGCTGTTGGGCCTTCAATGTCCAAATGTCATCCGGGTCCCCTAATTCCACCCGCTTCTGCCAGTAATATGCGGCCTTGGCCAGGTCACGCTTGTCTTCACAAAGAAGGGCCAGATTGCTATACGCGCTGGCGTAAGAAGGATCAATATGCGTGGCTTGCAGATAACTTGTTTCTGCCCGTTCAATATCGCCTTGGGCCTCATAGATAACGCCTAGGTCATTATGGACAACCGCGTATTCAGGATCAATACCGGCGGATTTTTGGTACATTTTTAACGCGCTATCCAGATCGCCCAGGTTCTGGAACCGCAGGCCGTCATTGCGATAACTTTCGGCCTCTGACTGGAGCACAGACAACTCATCGGTTCTTTTATCAACAACCTTATTTGCGGCAAAGAGATACGGCGCGGATATGAACAGAAAACAACTGGCTATTAAGATTATTCTTTTCAAATTTTTTTGAGGGTTTTCAAGTGGCATGTATTAGTTGTTATTATATATGTTAAATGGGGCCGCAGTCAAGCAAAAAATTACATTAACGGCGTAAGCGTGCTGACCGGATGTTTGACTTTTTCCAGGTAAGCCAGCAGTTCATCGGAAGTTGTAGCCACTGTTTCATCCGCGATCTTTTCCAGCAGATCCGGCTCGCCTATCTCCTCGCAGCGTTTCTTTAATTTTTCGCCTAAAAGCTCCTTAAGTTCTTTAGGCATCCAAACCAGGCGCTTTAAGCCGCCTTCGGCGGAAATAAATTTTTTGCTGATTACATAGAGCTTGCCTACGCCCAGGAACCCGGGAGTCTGTACCCCTCCCCCGACTGAGCCGGCTAAAGTAGTAAAGCTCATCCCCGAAGGAGTCAGGCCGGAAAAATCCCGGTGCACGATCATTACCCCGTTTACTTCCGGGATGATCGCCAGGATACACTCAAAGCATCCGCAGGAAGACTGCGGATAATCCATCAGCGAATACATACTTACCTTATCAATGCTTTTATTGGATTTCTGTTTTACGAATTCATTCACATTTTCCCACTGGCCGAGCCTTGTATCCAGCGTCTTACCCTTGGGTATCGGCTGGTTGGGCCCGGTAGGCGTGATCTCAAAAGAAGCCTTGGCATCCAGCCAGGAATAAGCGCCGCAAAGCCCCAGGCGCTCAGGCGTAACAATGCATACATGGTTGGGGGCGAATGACTGGCATAATAAACAGGAATAATAGGTATCCACGCTCTCATCCGTCATGCCGCTTATGCGCTCATCGCGTTCATCAAAAACTTTTTTCGCGGGCGCCAGCAGTCGCTCTACGTCTTCCTGTTTGGTATAAAGGGTAACCTGGATCTTATCAACAATGGCGCTGTATTCCTGATGCAGCATCGCATGCAGGATAACGCCGACATGCTTCAATCGGAAACCTTTAGCAAAGGCGTCTTTACTGATCCTGATCCAATTCATATCGCGCTGGCCTACGTGCATTAAACCCATCGCGTAATTAACAAAACGGTGGATCTGCCTCTCCAGGATCGGCTCAAAATCCTTTTGCATTTTGCGGCCGTAAACATCCACGATAATGGCTAAAGGCAGGGACTTGGAGCCTGCAGGTAAATTATCCACATCCGGGCCGACTATCTCTATTTTACCGTCTTCAACCTCATTTTCATTTTTAGCGCTTAGGAATTCAAAAGCCAGGCTGGCCTTGGCGCCGAATTCAGCGTGCAATTGCTCTTTCCTGACCCGCTCTCCTTCAAAAGCAGCCGCATAAGGCACTGGCACAGCGACCTCAGCCATTTTCACTTTGATCCCGCGGGTAAGCAGGCATTTGGAAGGAAGTTTTTTATAATCTTTTTCAGTGACCAGCGCTTCAAATAAAGTCGTATCGATTTTGCCTAACTGCGGGACCTCCAGGTCAGTGATGATCGGTAAGCCAAAAGCTAAAGCGCCCAGGCCTGTCGCGACAATTACTTCATCAACATACCCTAAGAGTAAAACAAAGGCAGGCACGCGGTTACGTATATATTCCGCGATCCCCTGCCATTCTCCCGGCTTAAACCCACCGTAGATTAACGGCGCGCGCACCGCAAAGTTCACCGCGTAAATAACCGAAAGATAATCCTCGCCTAAAGGAACGATATAATTATCCAGGCCTACTTCTATTCCTTTGCTTTCCAGTTGCTTCTGCAGGGTATTGCCCTGGATATTACCGGCTAATAAACAAACAATACTCTTGGATTGGAAATTACGGATCAATTCTACGGCTGCGTCTTCATCTTTTGCCGGGCCCAGGATCACGGCAATACCGGCTATTCTTCCGTCAACCAGCTGCAGGCCCAGGGAACGCAGTATTTTATCGGGGATAAAACCAATGCCGGATTTAGGATGCTCATTATTCATTACGGCTAAGCCGGCCAGGATCTCTTCGCACAAAAGCGTAGTTACGCCCTTATTCAAAATACCGCCCAGGTACGGCAGTATATTTAAATTCTCGGCTTTGGATAAAGCCAAAGACAGGTCGTTCAAGGCTTTGACTTCTATTTTAAGCAAGGCATTTATTAAAGGGAAAAAATAATTGGTTTCCGGGAAAGCTATAGCTGCCTCTTTTCCGGATTTGGCGATCGCCTTAGCTAAAGATTCCTGGGTAAGGTTTAATACTGCCGCGCTGCCTTTAGTCCCGAGTTGCACGAGTAAATCCGCCATGTCCTCTCCTTTATTATCAATATTATCATCTTGCATGTTTTGATCGACCAATAAGACCAAACA
This sequence comes from Candidatus Omnitrophota bacterium, assembly GCA_041651675.1. Taxonomy (GTDB): domain Bacteria; phylum Omnitrophota; class Gorgyraeia; order Gygaellales; family Profunditerraquicolaceae; genus UBA6233. The sequence continues at coordinate 3,136 of JBAZIT010000136.1, forward strand.
TACGCCGATGGCTAAGCCGCTTTTAAACTTGACTGCCTCAGCCTTACCTTCTCCGACGATCTCCTGGATCGGGCTGTTAATTATTTCGATGCCCTCGGGCAGGGGGCCGTCAAACTTGTCTTCTCTGACGAGCTTTACCCCGACTTTATATTTCTCATGGATGGACCTGGCTAAATTAAAGGCGGTTTCGCCCGGGCCGTCAATACAGACAGTATCGTTAATAAACTGTTCGTCTATTTTTTTAAAATCATCTTCGGAACTTAAAAATAAGACGCTTTTTTTCTTGGCTCCGGGTATATGGGGTAAAGTTGGCATTATAATCCAGACGCATCCAGGACTTTGGGCACTACCTTATCCCAGCCGATAGGCATGATGTGGACTCCGTCGCACAGCGGCCTTAACTTTTTAATCAGGCGCGAGGCGATCTCTACGGACTGGCTGGTTTTATCCTTAGTTTCTTCCATTTCCTTGATTAGATCATCCGGGACAG
>JBAZIT010000137.1:0-3605 GCA_041651675.1 Candidatus Omnitrophota bacterium
CGGAATCCGCCACAACCCGTTTTGAACATTCCCATGACGTATTGATGGGAGGATTGCTGGCCGGGTTGCCGGCTTTATGTTCCAACGGATTATTAAAAGGCATTACATCCCAGCTTCCGGAAACTATTGTGTAACCATATGATATAATTTATGTTGCATTTTAGATTTTATGGACTACATCTTCAGTTTCGGCATCTTGATTGCCAGTTTGCTCAGCAGTTCTTTTTGCTTGCGGTTCATCTCTACGGGTCTCCGTATAGTTTTGCCGGAAAGACGATCCATTAGTGTAACCATGTCGCCGTTCCGAAAAGGTTCATAGAGATTCTTGGAGTTGAGGTAGTCAACGCTTTCAATCTTTTTTCGGCGCTCGGCGAGGTCCTTGTTAAGAAAATAGGCCAGAACGCAGATGCTGTAAACGGCCCGGACATGGGCTTCCTGATAGACGTAAAAAGGACGGAGCTTCAGGAAGGATTTGATATGCTTGAAGGCGTCCTCGATCTTGGTCTTGTCCCGATAAGCACAGATGATCTGCTGGCCGGAAAAAACGAAGGACTTGTCATGGCGGTCGATATGATTGGAGACAAAGGCGCACAGACCGTCCAATCGTTCGGCCAAGGCGATTTGATCCGTCTTTTTTTGAATTGACGCCTGGAAGGATTGGATGGGGGTGACCTTACCCTGCTTGTTGGTTCTCTCCAGGGTGATCTCCGTCAGAGCGGGATCATGAAAATACTTTCTGATCTTCAAGCGTTTGAGTTCTTGGATGACAGATTGTTTCGTTTTGTCAAGTTTTCGGCTCCGGAGGGCTTCCGAAAGCTCCCGGTTTTTAGCGAGAAGAAACTTTTCAAAAGTCTCGATCTTCTCCTGGCGGACAGCCCTTTCATCTTTGCAGAGCTGCGGATTGAATCCCAGGATGTAACGGCGGCCCTCATAGACGCCTAAATCCGTGAAAGAAAGTGATTCATCGTAGCTGTCCCAGTCAGGCAGACGCTCTTTGAAATTATCCCAGGCAACGCCGCTGAAGGCATCCAAGTCGATAGCGCCGACGTTGACAATCTGATCCTTGTCCAGGGCCGAGACATACTTGAGCCCCTGCTCGTCGATCTCATCCAGGTTCTCATCGGAGACGATGCCCCGATCAAATACCAAAGTAACGTTCTTCAAACCGAACCTGCCCCGGCAGGCATCGACATTCCTGATCAGAGTCTTGACTTCCGCTGTATTGCCCGGATAGACGTCCCACTTGAAAGGGTAGCCTCGATCATTGACCATAATGGCCAAAAGGACTTGCTTGTTGTGAGGCTTGCCGTCCTTGCTGTGACCGCAATGAGACAGGGAACACTTGATCCCGACGAAATAGGAAGAGGACAGATCATAGTTGATCCGATTGTAACTGTCCCTGTCTCTGCGGTAGGTTACGCCGAATAAATGATCCTCCAGGGCTTCATGATTCCGATCTATCTGATCCAGCTCATAGTATATCTTGTCATCGGTGAGGCCTTCCAAGGAGCGCCCCACCACGTCGGATAAAGAACTCTGAAGCGCCCATTGCGGGATGCTATAGTGGGAACAGGGGGCCACACATTTGTTGATGGTGAGAATCTTGGCCACCAGGGGCGTTGGCAGATCACTCTGGGTAGAATCGTGGAAGGCGCGGGACATATGCCATTCGTCCCAAAGCGCCCCCGCTATGGTCATATCCAGGAAGGGCTTGCTCTCCTGGACGGCGATCTGATCCAGCGTGGTCACAACATGGTCGGGATCGGTCATGGTTTTGCAGATCATGTTGATTTGTGATGCCTGTATATCCTTCAATCTGCCAAGGGGCCAGAGGACCCGCTTTTTCACCTTGCCACCTTCCCGGTAGGATTCGGCAAGGAAATAGGACTTGTAGATGGTGTCTTTATATTTTGCAGTTTTATAGCTCAGGTGCATAGGGTAGTCCGAATATTTATTATGGACTACGCATATCACAGGTGATACAGCAGTGTCAAGCATATTTGTGGTGATCGCTAACATTATTTATGGACTACATCAAAAAATAATTTAAGGAACGTTTGGTAATCAATACGCCATGTTAAATCATTTATCGACCTCCAAACGTCCGGAAGTCGGGTTTTAAGTTACTTGGAAGTCAAGCTCAGCAAATCTGTCATTTCCCACAGGGAGAAATCTTATTTTTTCAATGTGTAACGGTCTAAAGATTTCTCGTTTCACTCGAAATGACAAGCTATGGATACTTTTACGAGTCCACCAAACATCGATTCGATAAGACAACGCCGCCATGAATTGCAATAATTCACAGCGGTGTTGCTAAGCCTTTTTATTTCTTTCCCGTTATCTCGTTAGGCAAAACCACTTCCTCCGGCCAATTTGCGGGATATAACTGCCCGGGCTTTTCTCCACGCTTTTCCTTTTTCGCTGCCAAGGCCTTTCGCTTAAATTCTTCTCGAGGTTCTTTGGGAATCCTGCCGTTAAGGATCGACTCCGACCTCATACGACGGCCAATCGTCTTCTCCCACATTCTGCCCAATGCAAGCACACGATCTACGTCAATACCCGTTTCGATGCCCATTTCATCCATCATAACAAGCACATCCTCAAGACTCGACAGACCTACTGAATTCGGATCTTTATAGTAGTATTCCCCCGTTCCCTTGACTGGCGTGCGATCGATGAAATTAGTCGGCTGCCCTCCGATACCACCGAGTACGCCTTCATGGATATCAACTCCTGCATGTAATGCAGCAAGGATATTGGCAGTTCCCCAACCTCTTGTCACATGAAAATGTGCCACATGGAGATCCGTATTGGGAAGATCATCAAGTATCATGGAAAAATAACGGTAAACCTGATCCGGAGGAGCGGAACCATCATGATCAGCATGTTCAATATCGTCAGCTCCTATGGCAAGCCAGCGTTTCGTAAACTCGAGGGCATCCTCAAACCTTGTTGGTCCCGAGATCGGACTCCCCCAGATGGTGCTGACCGTTCCAAAAACTTTGATATTGACATCGTGGCATTTCTGTATGCATCTTTCCGCTTCCTCCCAGTATTCAGGAAGTGTTGTACCGGAATTCGCGAAGTGGTGCTCCTCGTCCGTGGAAACCATCATACCGATGCGATCGGGTCCCCAGCCTTCCTTCCGGCCGGCAACGGCCCTGTCCACCCCGCTTTCACGAATGGCAACAGCGGTTATCTCAATGTCATCGAAGTTTATTCCCGCCCGGGAGAGACGCTTGCTGCCCCGAATACGTTTAAGCAACTCCTCTGCATCCCGGAACTGGGGCATGAACACCGGGTTTCCCAGATTGGTTATCTCCAGTCTCTTAAAACCCGCGAGAATAGATTCTTCCACATAGTAAATTTTGGCATCGGTGGGAATGAAATGCTCCTCGTGCTGCAGACCTTCCCGTATGGAAACGTCTGCCAAACGCACCTTCTTAGGGTAACTCAACTGAAACTTGTCTTTCATAAAATGCCTCCTACAGTTATTTAAATTTTTCATATATAAACACTATACTTGAAACAGTGGCACAAAATTCGCTTAATTTAATATAACATCTTGACATTGTTATGCATTAGTGGTATTTTACATCCCAGGA
>JBAZIT010000138.1:0-3570 GCA_041651675.1 Candidatus Omnitrophota bacterium
TCCAGCTTGTATCTTAAGCCGGTCAGGAAATCATCCATCCCGTGGCCCGGGGCCGTATGCACCAATCCGCTTCCGTCTTCAGCCGAAACATAATTCGCTAAGACAACCTTCCCTTTACGTAAACCGAGGGGATGTTCATAAGCCAGGCCTTCCAGGTCCCGGCCTTTAAATTCCCGGAGCACTTCGTATTTTTCAACCCCCAGAGAAGACAAAACCTGCATCCTTACATTGGCGATGATGATATTGCCTCTATTTGTCTTAAGATACGAATAGGCAAAATCTGGATGCACCGCTACAGCGACATTGGCAATCAGCGTCCAGGGGGTAGTAGTCCAAATGATTAAATAACTATCCTCCGGAAAATCCTTGCTGCTATCCAGCCTGAATTTAACGAAAACCGAAGGCGATGCATGGTCTTCATATTCTACTTCTGCTTCAGCGAGGGCGGTTTCGCACCTGAAACACCAGTTAACCGGTTTTAACCCCCGGTAGATATAGCCTTTACGAACCAAGTCCAGGAAAGAACCAACGATAGCTTCTTCGTATTCGCGGTTTAAGGTTAAATATGGATTATCCCAATCGCCGAAGACGCCTAAACGCTGGAATTCCTCTTTTTGTATATTTACATATTTCGTGGCGTAATCATGGGCTTTTTTACGGAACTCCACCTGATTGATCTGATACTTATTCATCTTCAGTTCTTTAAAAAGCGCATGCTCCACCGGCAGCCCATGACAGTCCCAACCCGGGACATAAGGAGAACTAAAGCCCTGCATGGTCTTATATTTAACGATGATATCCTTGAGTATCTTATTCAGGGCATGGCCGATATGGATATTGCCGTTAGCGTAAGGCGGGCCGTCATGTAAAACGTATTTAGGCGAGTCTTTCGCTTTTTCGCGGATAAGGCGGTAAATATCCTGGGATTGCCAGGCCTCCAGAAACAGCGGCTCCCTTTTGGGAAGGTCCGCTTTCATGGCAAATTTTGTCTGCGGTAAGTTTAAGGTAGCTTTATAATCCATTTTATTATTTCAGGTATTTCCCGATGATAATCCCGAGGTCTTTCTTGGTTTTGGCTGGAATGAGCTTCTTGTCCGTAACCATCGCGTATTTAAGCGCGTCAGAGCAGCCGCAGGAACAACGGCCAGGAATATTTCTTATTACTGAACTTAAGATTTTCTTGGAACTCTCAATATTCTTATTCAAGTTACCGATGATCATTTCGATGGTCACGGATTCATGCTGCGGGTGCCAGCAGTCATAATCGGTGATCGCGGCCAGAGTCGCATAGCAGATCTCAGCTTCCCGGGCAAGCTTGGCCTCGGCCATATTCGTCATACCGATAATATCCATGCCCCAGCTGCGGTAAAGATTTGATTCCGCCAAGGTGGAAAATGCCGGGCCTTCCATGTTGATATAAGTCCCTTTAGGATGAATACTGATTTTTAAATCTTTTCCGGAATCATAGATCAGCTGGCTTAAGCAGGAACAGACCGGATGCGAAAATTCGATATGCGCCACTATTCCCCTGGTAAAAAAAGACATCTCCCGTCCGTAATTTGTCCTGTCTACGAACTGGTCCACAACTACGAAATCCAACGGCTTAAGTTCTTCTTTTAAGGAACCGCAGGCGCTTACTGAAATGATCCTTCCTACGCCCAGCTTTTTCATTCCGAAAATATTCGCGCGGTAATTTATGCACCCGGGCGAAATGCGGTGCCCGATGCCGTGGCGGGGGAGAAAAACAACCTCCTTACCCTCTAATTCACCGAGAATAAATTTATCGGACGGTTTTCCAAAAGGCGTATTAACTGCAACTTTCCTTACATTTTTGATTCCTTCTATCTTATATAATCCGCTGCCGCCGATAATTCCTATTTTAGGCATATTTATAATCTCCTGGCTAATTCTTCGGCTCTTTTTTGCGCTGCCTGCGCTGCTTCTTCCCAGGAGCCGCCTTTGGTTATGACCTCTAAAGCTACTTCGGTAGTGCCGCCTTTGGAAGTAACCTGTTTTCTTAATTCCTGCGCCGGTAATTTTGTCTTATGCAGCAAGCTGATCGCGGCATTCGTCGTGTTCGCCGCCAGAAATGCCGCGTCTTCCGTGGAAAAACCTAACCCCTCAGCCGCCTTCTCCAGCCTGCGCATCATATCATGCCGGGCATGCTCGGGTATATTCTCGGGATCCAGCGTGCTGTTCTCAATAAAGTGAAATACGTAGGCCGGCCCGCTTCCGGAGATCGCCGTTGCCGCGTTCATCATCGCTTCATCTATGACCCTGACTGCGCCCAGATAATAGAATAATTCCTACTCCAACCCCAGGTCGTCATCAGTAGCCAGCGCGCCCTTACACAAACAGGTAACTGACTCGGCTACTTTTGCGCCGATATTCGGCATTACCCGGATAACTCTTGCTTCGCCGAAAATCTTCTCAATGTGGCTCGTGCTTATGCCGGCAGCGATAGAAATGATCAATTTATTGGCGGTTGAGCCCTTGATCTCTTTTAAGATATGATTAAAATCCTGCGGCTTGACTGCCAGGATGATAACTTCAACCTGAGAAGCCAGGTCCCGGCTATCTTTAGCCGCCTTTATCCTGCCGAGGTTCGCTAATTTACTTTTTTCTTTATCAAAGACAAAGACCTCATATTCGTCTTTCTGCTCAGCCAGCTTTTGGCTGATCACCGAACCCATATTGCCAAAACCGATAATCCCGATTTTTTTAAGCAGATTAACTTTCAAAGATAGCCCTCCCGATCCTGACCATATCGCTTCCCTCTTCTATCCCTGCTTCAAAATCATCACTCATACCCATAGATAAAATCAACTTACTATCAATTTGATCCCGCAAGTTCCTCAATATCCTGAAATAAGGCCGAGCTTCTTGCGAAGTTTTTACGATCGGCGCAATGGCCATTAAGCCGCTTATCTTTATATTCTTAAGAGCAGAAACCTCCCTTATAACTCCGGGGGTTTCTTCAGGTTTTAACCCGAATTTTGTCGCTTCCGGAGAAATCTTTACTTCTAAAAGTATCTCCTGGACTTTATTGATTTTAAGCGCTTCCCTGCTAATTTCCTGGGCCAGGCGCAGGCTATCTACAGACTGGATCAGGTCAAAGACCTTGACTGCTTCTTTTACCTTATTGGTCTGCAGGTGGCCGACCATATGCCAACGCAGCGGTGCAGTGCTTGAGGATAACTGCTGGTCATTATATTTTAAAAGAGCTTCCTGGAGCCTGTTTTCTCCGAGATCAGTTATCCCGCTTGCCACTGCTTCTCTTATTTTCTCAATGCTTCTATTCTTACTTACCGCGATCAGCTTTACGCTGGCTGGCTCGCGCCCTGCCCTGCGGCAGGCAGAGGCAATACGTTCCCTGACTTCAAAAACATTATCCTTAATCATACGGATAGAATATTATACACCAGAAAAAACAAGGGTCAATCAAATTCCCCCGTCACCTGGCGCCATTTTCGGTTGTAATTTCTGCCAGCCCGTGTTAATATAAAAATCGAGATGAATCAAAGCAAAAAATCCTTCACTCTTATTGAACTGATCATTGTCGTGGTTATT
>JBAZIT010000139.1:0-3564 GCA_041651675.1 Candidatus Omnitrophota bacterium
TACTGTCCCAGTTTACACGGTCTGCAAATTCTTTTATGAACCCCTCAGATAACTTCTGATATTCCGAAATACTGTCCCAGTTTACACGGTCTGCAAATTCTTTTATGAACCCCTCAGATAACTTCTGTGAATACGAAATACTGTCCCAGTTTACACGGTCTGCAAATTCTTTTATGAACCCCTCAGATAACTTCTGTGAATACGAAATACTAATATAGTTCAAATTTAAAAGAATGTTCCTAAACTCTGATTCCACATTTTTGCTATACATTTACTTATATATTTTTGTTTATAAAATAATTAATTGCAAATATAAGAAATAAAAATAACTTTTCATATTTTTTATATCATTAATTTATACGTAAAATTTAATTAAAAGTTATAAAATTTTAAGGTTCGATTCCAATTCTCGCTTTTTTTGACTATTTATAATAAAAAAGATTATGAATAAATGTTTAAAATGTGGAGCGGAAACAAAAAATAATAAATTTTGTTCTATAAGTTGTCAAAATAGTTTTCAGTCTGAAGAAAGAAATAATAAACGATTTGGCGTATTTAAAAGCTTTGCTGTAAAGTGCCATAAATGCGGAAAAGAGTTTATTGTTAATGAAAGAGAAAAATTGTTCCCGCAAAAAGAAATCTATTATTGTAGTAAAAGTTGTGCTAATAGTAGAATTATTTCTCAAGAAACAAAAGATAAAATAAGAAAAGGAGTAAATAATTTTTTAGTTTCTTTCCCAAGAGTTAAAACTATAAAAGAATCAAAAACACTAAAAAAAATAAACCCGCCTAAAATGGTAAAATTAATTTGCAAAAATTGTGGGAAAGAGTTTGAAGTATCATATTGCAAAAGAGACCAACAATTTTGTTGTAGAAGTTGTGTTACAAAATGGAGAAATACAAATTTGGGACTCGCAAAAAATGCTGGGTTAAAATCTGGGAACAATAAAACAAATATAAATTTTTTAATTAAGTCCTGTGATAATAAAATTTTAAATAAAAAAACATTTATATATAGTTTGGAGTACCCAATTGGAAATATAAGATATATAGGAAAATCTGATAATCCAAAAGAAAGATTAAAAAAACATATCAAAGAAGCAAAATACAGAAATAAAAATCATAAAGATAAATGGATAAATAGCTTATCAGAGCCTCCTATTTTAAATGTCATTGAAGAAACTACTTATGAACATTGGCAAGTCAGAGAAATGTATTGGATTAATTTTTATAAAGAAAAAGGGTTTAATTTAGTTAATGGAACTGATGGGGGAGAAGGAAGTAATGGATATTTTGGGAGGAGTCATTCACAAGAAACAAAAGATAAATTATCTAAATTAGCAACAGGGAAAATTCCATCTCAAGAAACTATAAATAAAATAAGTGGGGAAAATAATAGTAGATGTAAAATAAAAGATGATGAAGTAAGAAAAATATTTTGTTTATATTATGAACAAAAATTAAGTTATAAAAAAATTGCTGAAATATATAATTTAACTGGTGAATACATTCATCAATTAATTCATGGGAAAAATAGAAAAAACATATTTGAAGAATATAACTCTTTGAATATTAGATAGTTGTGTAACGCTGCGGGGACTCGAACCCCGTTATTAAGATTGAAGGTCTTACTCACTAACCAGTTATGATACAGCGTCTTATAATAAAAAAGCGGGAAACTTTCGTATCCCGCCTTACTGTTTATAAACAAAAAAATTAATTTTTTTTACATAGTTTTCTTGGGGACACAGTTTGTGAACTCCTCGATTTGTTCTATGTTGAAATTAATTTTCATTCGTAATTTATTGATATTAGTAGCGAAGGATGGATTCGAACCACCGACCTCAAGATTATGATTCTCGAAAGCTGACCACTGCTACACCTCGCAATATATTTTTTATAATATTAAAGAACTAATTTAATGTAAATATGTAAAAAAATTTATTTTTAAAAGAACAGGGAAAAATTTGCAAAAGAAATTTAGTGCTCTACCAACTGAGCTACAGTATTTCTACCGATGGGGCTCGAACCCACGACCACTCGATTACAAGTCGAAGTAACTCTGTATATCGCCACTGTTATTAGTTTAAAAAAAACAATTAAATCTTAAATTATGATACGGCAAAATTACATAAAAAGTTACATAAAAACAAGAAAATTTTTAATTATTTTTTAAATAACTTTTTAAAGAGTTTTTTGATAAAGTTCCAGAAGTGGTATCCAAGAGCAACCAGAGTGTAAATTCCAGTAATAAAACATATCACAATTATTATTCCGATTAAAATATTTTCTATCATTTTATAAATTATTTTATATAAATAGATAGAAATATTTTCTATTTGTGGGGAGAGTATGCGGAGAATAAGTATATTATTCACCGCAGAATTTACGGGGATTATTCTTGTAAAATACATTCTAGCATTCCTTGACGACTCTCCACATTAAAGTGTAGGAGATTTTTGCTCTACACACAAACCAATGTTTCACGTTAGCGAGCAATGGGAGTGTCCCTCCCTCAATTTAGTTTTGCTCTCAACTCAAATATCTTTATGCTTGGTTTTCGCAGAATTTGAGTATTTGCAATTGCTTCTTGGTTTTACCTGAAAAGCATTTTTTCAGAACCCCATGCCAATAAGTTAAAGAACTTTGTTTTATATAAATATAATAAAATTATTTTAATTTATCAATAAAATTTGCAATTTTTTTAATTATTTTCGTATAAATTTAATGAATTTAAAAATATTAAGCCAATTCATCCACAAACCAAAGCAGCTGTAGTTTTTTGGCAGAGTATCATTTTTTTGCTGATATTTCTTTTTTTAACAATTCGGATTTTATTTCATAGGAATGTTTACGACCTTTTTCATCATACCAGAACAATTCATCATTTTCTTTTTCCACATACAACATTGCTGGATAAAAACGTTTTTTATCCGACTTTCCATATTCTAATGAATCCCCATTTTTCATTCGTAAAGCAGCTTTATCGAATTCATATTGCAGCTTTTCTTGGTCAAATATATTTGTTTTATAAATAGATTCACTTGGGCCAGAGTTATTAAATGCTGCGTAGAGAATATAATATAGTGTTTTCATTTGCTTTTTGTTTTGATTATATAAAGCATAATCTATAAAAAAGAGGGAGACTCTCGTCTTCCCTTCTTTTTATATTTTTAATTGCTCTTAAAAGTCCACACACTTTCAATATTAAGTAATTTCATTACAATAGACATTACCTGAATAAGTTTTTCTTTATTTGAATTGGGGGAGAAGTCAATTAGAGCATTAAAAAATTTTGCTTCTTCTTTATGAAATGCATATCCTTTTGCTTTCTCACTTGAAAAATAATTATATTTATGGTCGTGTTTGATGTCTTTATCAAAAGTTTTACCCCATTCAGCAAAAGCATTTCTTATATTTATTATTTCACCAAGACTGAACCCTTTTTCTTTAAGCAAACCATATGCTTCATCCCAAGCATTCCAATCTATTTTTTTCTCATTGGGTATTTTGTTTTCCATTTTCATTTTATCAGTTTTTTTAAGATATGTTTTATAATTTCAT
>JBAZIT010000140.1:0-3498 GCA_041651675.1 Candidatus Omnitrophota bacterium
ACTTAGCCAGCCTGTACCAATTAGGATTATTGAGCCAGTGGGAAGGTTCTTTGCCGGAAGCCAAGAGTTATTACGATAGATTACTGCAAAAGATCGGCGATACTGACCCGGATAGATTAGCTTTGGCTCAGGAGAGATTAAAAGAAATAAACCAGGGTGCGCCTATCGAGCATAACCTTAAAATGGGGCTGGATACAGCCTTAAAAGATGAATACGCTAACCTGGATATGAGTAAGCTTAGCTTGACTTCTAGTTATTATCAGCCGGCTAAAAATACCGAGTTGGAATTATCTTCTGTGTCGTCCCTGGGCCCCACCGGATGCCTGCAGGTTGAATTACAATACCTCTGGTCAGGCGACCTGGGAGGAGTTGAACCTGCCGTAACCCAGCCGTCCTTCAAAACTTCTTATAAATCAGCCGGTACAGAGCTGATTACCCTGGTTTTGGTCTCACCGGAAGGCGTAGCTGAGCGCGCTATTGACCTGATTGACGTGCATTGATCAAAAGAAGGGGAATTTTATCCTCTGTTTCGCTTACCCGTTAAAAATACTTGACTTATAATCTGATTAGTAGTATAAATAATTGATAATATTCGCCACGGAGCAAAGGATTATGAGTTTATGCGTGCTATTGATTTACAAAAAGAAGTCCTCAGCGAAAAAGAAAGACGCAACATTGAGATACTGGATATTCTAAGGAAGCGCGGACCCATAAGCCGTCCGGATATTTCGCGGGATATGGGTATAAATGTTGTAACCATCTCCAGCTGCATCGACGAATTTATAAAAAATCACCTGGTCTTTGAAAAATCACTGGATGTCTCCGAGGGCGGACGAAGGCCGGTCCTGCTGGACTTAAATCCTAAGGCGGGTTTTGTCATCGGCGTGGGCCTGAACTTGATGAATATGGTCGGGCTGTTGGTAGATTTCAAGGGCAACATTATTACCAAGACCCAGGTTAGCCGGCCGAGGGCCTCGGTGAGCGAGATCTCCGAATCCATACTGGAAATCGTGCGCGAGATATTGCGGCGTTCAAAAGAATACGCCTCCAACATACACGGCATCGGCGTGGGGATTGCCGGCCTGATCAATAAAAATGACGGCTCGATCCATTGGCCGCAGAAGACCGGGCATTATTATACCTATGCGACAGTGGATGTCCCGTTACAGGATTTGCTGAAAAAAGAATTTAATCTGCCTGTTCTGATGGAGAATGACGCCACCAGCGCCTGTTTCGGGGAATATTGGCTGGGCCTGGGAGATAGCTATAAAAATATCCTTTATATGTTTTCCGGGGTCGGATGCGGAATAATGATCAACGGCGACCTTTACCGCGGAGCGCAAGGCTATGCCGGAGAAGTTTCCATTTATAATTACAAAGAACAGGAAAATTTCAATTGCCAGACGGGCAATGATTGTTTTCTCAAACGTTGGGATATTGACCTGGGGATTGTTGAAGATGTACGATCAAATCTCCTGAGGGATACCGAAAAAGCCGAGGAGTTTTCCCGGGTCACCCAGACAGTGGTAGAGAATATAGATCTCAAGACGGTATTTGCGGCAGCCAGGGCGCAGAACGCGCTGGCTTTAAAGGCGCTGGAAAGTGCCGCCAGGAGACTGGGTATTAAGATCGCTTACCTGGTTAACCTGCTTAACCCGCAAATAGTGGTTATCGGCGGCGGCTTAGAGGAAGCCGGCGATGAATTTTTGAGAAGAGTGAGCGCCACGGTAAAAGAGTGGGCGTTCCGGGAGTCGGCCGAGAACTTAAAGATCGCCTATTCTCAGTTGAGAGAGAATGCGGTTGCCTTAGGTGCGGCCAGCTTAGTAATGCAAAGGGTCTTTGCACAGCTTTAGTCCATAAGCCTGCTACTTTCGGCAGGCAGGGAGGATAAATAAATGGAGCAGAAGGCAAAATTAATTATAGTGGGCCTGGCTATATTTACCCTGGTCTGCCTTTTCCTTTTTATACAGGCTTCCAGCGGCAAGCAGAACCTGATCCGCGAAAGAAACGATCTCAAGGCGGAGAATTTAACTCTTAACGCTAAGGTAGAAAAACTGACCACCGCTATCCGCGGCTATGAAACCAAGATTACTTCCCTAAGCCAGGATTTTGAAAATATTACCGAGCAGAGAGAAGAGCTGGAGAAAAAATATGCAGCGGCGGTCAACGAGAAAGAAAACCTGGATAGAAAGCTCAGGGAACTGACGAGCAGCCAGGAAACGCTCACCCAGAGAGAAGCTGTTCCTCAAACCGACGATGAATACTGGGCGGGGATCTTAAAAGCCAAAGGAGACCTGGAATTACAGCTCAGCAGCCTGAGGAGCGAGTTTAAATCGCTGCAGATAACCAACGAACAGCTCCAGAGGGAAAAGGAAAGTTTCGGGCTGGACTTGAATAATTTGAAACGCGAGAATGAAGACCTCAGGCGCCAGGCTGATTATAACCAGAAGTTAATGGATAGCATCGCCCAGGAATTAGTCCGGGAAAAGAATGATAAAGCGCAAGTCCAGAATAATTATAAGATGGTCAAAAGCGAGAATTCGTTATTGACCCGCCAGGTGCAAAGCCTGAATAGCCGCAAGATAAGCCTGGATAAAAAGATCAAGGAATTGGGGGAAGGCAAGGATTCATTGGAGCGCAGGATTTCAGAAATGGAAAAGATGCTCTCCAGCGGAGTTGCGCAAATGGATAACCTGAGCTCTTCCGATATTAAAAGCGGCGTATCCTCAGCCGAAGCAGCGAACAAGGGGTCAAAAAGAGAATCCGTAGAATTACCGGCAATAGTAGTCCGGCCGCAGTCCGAAGGAATGGCTGGTAAGGCAACCAGCGCTCCGGGCGCCGGCTTAGCCAGTAAAGTTCTGGCAGTAAACCGGGATAATGGATTTGTGATCATCGATTCGGGCCAGGATGCAGGATTAAAAATAGGAGACAGCCTTAAGGTCTACCGGGGCGAACGGCCCATCGCCAGTATTGAAGTGATCCAGGTCCGGCGCAATATCTCCGCCTGCGACATTAAGAGAGAAGCTGAAACAGTCAAGATTGGCGACGTAGCCAGATAACTGCTAAAACCGTTTTCATTATAAATGACACGCATTAAGAAAAGCCCCTCCAAAAATATATCTATTGAAGATGTTGCCCGCCGCGCCGGAGTTTCCATTACTACCGTTTCCCGAGTGATCAATAAGGTAGGCCAGGTCAAGGAAAAAAACCGCGCCAGCGTAGCCAATGCCGTCAAAGAGTTAAAATTTCAGCCCTCCATATTCGCCCAGCGCCTAGCAACAGGCAAAAGTAATGTTGTGGCCTTGCTTATCCCGCGCTACGAGGGAGTCTTTTATTCCTTCTACGCTTTGGAGCTGATCCGGGCGACCGGTACACTCTGCGAAGCATTTAAACTGGACCTGTTATTGCATTTAACCGACAGCCACAGCCGCGAGGCTTTAAACCTCCGGGGCGTAGGCGGAGTGATCTTCTCGGATATTATCGGCACGCGCCATCAAA
>JBAZIT010000141.1:0-3496 GCA_041651675.1 Candidatus Omnitrophota bacterium
TCCTGGTGTTATCCGGCAGGCCCCTGGAACATGCTATGATGATGCTTATTCCGGCAGCCTGGGAGCACGATACATCCATGGATAAGGAGCTCAAAGATTTCTACAAATATCACGCCTGTTTTATGGAACCCTGGGATGGCCCGGCGGCAATAGCCTTCAGCGATGGCCAAAGTATCGGGGCAGTCCTGGATAGGAACGGCCTGCGCCCGGCGCGTTATATTATCACTAAAAACGATTTTGTAGTAATGGCTTCCGAGGCCGGAGTCCTGGATATAGACCCTGCGGAGATTAAGGTTTCCGGAAGGCTTGAACCGGGTAAAATATTCCTTATCGATACCCAGTCCGGCCGCCTGGTTGAAGATTCCGAGATCAAGCAGAGGGTGTCCCGGCATAGCGACTATGGCAAGTGGAATACCCGGAATATGGTTGACCTGGATAAACTGAGCGGCAGCGAAGGCCAGCAGCAGCCCGGCGCGCTAATCGCTGATCTCAAGGCCTTTGGCTATTCCCGGGAAGACCTGAAAATGATCATTAAGCCGATGGCCGAAGAAGGCAAAGAGCCGGTAGGCTCTATGGGCAATGATACCCCGCATGCCTTTTTATCCCAGAAACCGCAGGTTCTTTATAATTATTTTAAACAACTTTTCGCCCAGGTAACCAATCCGGCTATAGATTCGATAAGGGAAAAACTGGTAATGAGCCTGGAAAGCTTTATCGGCCCCGAAAAAAATATTCTGGATGAAACCCCGGAACATAGCCATAAACTCCGGGTAAGAAACCCAATATTGACCGATGAGGAACTTTCCAAGATACGCGATATCAGCCTGAACAGTTTTAGGACCAAGACCATTTATACTTTTTTTGACGCCTCTAGCGCCAGGGACGGGTTTATGCATGCGCTGGAGAGGATTTGTTTCGAGGCAGAATACGCTATTGAACAGGGTTATTCTTTTATCATCTTGAGCGACCGCGGAGTGGATAAGGACAGGATTGCCCTGCCGGCGCTTTTAGCCACCAGCGCCATACATCATTACCTGGTCAGAAAGACTATCCGTTCGCAGGTGGCCTTAATAGTTGAAAGCGCTGAGCCCAGGGAGGTGCATCACCTGGCCTTACTTTTTGGTTATGGCGCGGATTGCGTAAACCCCTACCTGGCTTATGCAGCGATAGGCCACCTTATTGCCGAAAAAGAAATTCATTTAGACTTTAAAAGTGCGCGGAATAATTACCATAAAGCGTTAACCGACGGCATATTAAAAATATTATCCAAGATGGGGATATCTACTCTAAGGAGCTACCACGGGGCCCAGATATTCGAGGCCCTGGGCCTGGATAATGAGCTTATCGACAAATATTTTACCGGAACTGTATCGCGCTTAAGCGGCGTAGGGCTTGAGGGTATAGCCGAAGAGTCCATCAGGAGGCATGAGGAGGCTTATGCCCAGAGAGGCGCAGAAAAAGCCTGCTTGTCCAGCGGAGGGGTTTATCAATGGAAAAAGGACGGGGAATTCCACCTCTGGAATCCGGATACTATAGCGGCCTTACAGGATGCGGCGCGGGGAGATGATTATGGAAAATATAAAGAATTTGCGCGCCTGATAAACGAACAGGGTGCTAACCCCACGACTTTAAGGAGCTTGTTGGGTTTTAAGAAAACAGATCCAATATCCATCGCTGAGGTTGAGCCGGTCCAGGATATCATGCGGCGTTTTGTAACCGGCGCGATGAGTTTTGGTTCAATAAGCGGCGCAGCGCATGAGACTATCGCTATCGCCATGAACCGCATAGGCGGTAAATCCAATACCGGTGAAGGCGGCGAAGACCCTAACCGGTTTGTGACTTTGCCTAACGGCGATTCCAGGAGGAGCGCTATAAAGCAGGTTGCTTCCGGCAGGTTCGGGGTGACTATAAATTACCTGGTTAATGCCGACGAGATACAGATCAAAATTGCCCAGGGAGCCAAGCCGGGCGAAGGCGGGCAGTTGCCGGGGCATAAGGTAAATGAAATAATCGCGCGCACCAGGTATACCACTCCCGGAGTTACTTTAATATCTCCGCCTCCGCACCATGACATATATTCTATTGAAGATCTTGCGCAGCTTATTTTTGACTTGAAAAATGCCAATCCTCAAGCGCGGGTAAGCGTTAAGCTCGTTTCGGAAATAGGAGTGGGGACGGTTGCCGCAGGCGTAGCCAAAGGCCATGCCGATATGATCCTCATTTCCGGAGGGGATGGGGGAACCGGCGCTTCTCCCAGGAGTTCAATCAGGCACGCCGGGCTTCCCTGGGAATTGGGCCTGGCTGAGACACATCAAACCTTAGTGCTGAATAATTTACGTTCGCGAGTGCGCCTGCAAACCGACGGACAGATGCGCACCGGCCGGGATGTTGCTATCGCCTCCCTTTTAGGCGCCGAAGAATACGGTTTTTGCACAGCCGTGCTTATCGTAATGGGCTGCGTTATGCTCAGGCACTGCCATCTCAACAACTGTTCAGTTGGCGTGGCTACCCAGGATGATATCTTGCAGAAAAGGTTCCGGGGAAGGCCGGAGTATATAGTAAATTATTTTAATTTTGTGGCCCGGGAACTCCGCGAGATCATGGCCAGCCTGGGGGTGCGAACAATAGACGAGATGATCGGCAGGACAGATCTTCTTGAGCTCAACAGCGCCAGCGTCCCCTTAAAAGCCAGAGGGATAAATTATTCCAGGGTTCTCTATAGGCCGGATGCCCCAAGCAGCAGTGTCAGGTTCTGCGGCTCTAAGCAGGATGGCGGATTGGATCTTGTCCTGGATAAAAAACTCATCGGGTTATGCCAAGACGCGCTTAAAAAGAACAAGCCGGTGAAGATCTCGGTTGAAATTAATAATACCAACAGGTCTACCGGAGCAATGTTGAGCGGAGAAGCCGTCAGGAATTGCGGTTATGGCGTGCTTTTAGAAGATACGATAGTTTGTAATTTTAAGGGTATTGCCGGGCAGAGCTTTGGCGCGTTCCTGGCTAAAGGCATTACCTTTGAATTAGAAGGGATGACCAACGATTACGTAGGCAAGGGGATTTCCGGCGGAAAGATCATAATTTATCCGGATAAGCGAGCGCATTATAGTCCGGACGAGAATATTATTATCGGCAATACCGCGTTCTACGGAGCGATATCGGGCGAGGCATATATAAGCGGCGTTGCCGGAGAAAGATTTTGCATCAGGAACTCCGGGCTCTACGCTGTCGTCGAGGGTGTAGGCGACCATGGCTGCGAATATATGACCGGCGGAAGGGTGGTTGTTCTGGGCAAGACAGGAAGGAACTTTGCCGCGGGTATGTCCGGAGGCATAGCTTATATCTATGATGAAGGCAGGAGCTTCAAAAGTCAATGCAATATGGATATGGTTAAGCTGGAGGAAGTTAAAGAAGAGGACAAGGAGACGCTGTATAATCTGCTGCGTAATCATTACAAATATACGCAAAGCAGGAAAGCCAAGAAAATCATTGAGAGTAT
>JBAZIT010000142.1:0-3489 GCA_041651675.1 Candidatus Omnitrophota bacterium
AGAACTTGCGCGAATCATATCACGCACAGGTATCTACATCGACGGCGAGCTATACGTGCATGGTATGTCGCTTCAAGAGATAGAAAGCGCTGCGACCAATAGTCGCGCGACAACATCGCTTAACTTTGTTGTGTATGACATGTTTACTATTATCGATGATGGCGTAAAAATGCCATTCTCTGCGCGACTTGCATACTTGCGCACACTCTTAGATACACAAGAAGCGAACGCAGCAATAAGATGCGCGGAAACATTCACATGTCACCATACTGACGCTATTACAACATGTGTGCGCGAGTTATTTGCGCGATTCTTGCGAGAAGGGTATGAGGGCGCAATCGTACGCATTGATGGGCGCGCATATGAACATAAGCGAAGTAATGCGCTCATCAAGATTAAACTTGCGCATGATGCCGAGTTCCGTGTGGTTGCATTTACTAGCGCGCTACGTGGATCATCGCGCGGAGCTTTATTATTCGTTTGTGAAGGACTAAGACCAAGGGTTGAAGGCGACCCTAGTCGCGATGATGCATCAGCATCATCAGCATCAGCATCATCATCGCAATCATTGGCAACTTTTACCGTTACGCCAACCGGATCAATTAGCGCGCGCCGCTCGTATATGAAGCAAGTAACTGCGCTAGAACCAAATGGGCGCACATCTAGCGAGCAATTCGTACCAACTGATGAGGCGCGCAAGAAATGGCTTGGCAAGTACATTATTGTTAAGTTTGATGCACTTTCGCGCGATGGCATACCATTGC
This sequence comes from Candidatus Omnitrophota bacterium, assembly GCA_041651675.1. GTDB lineage: Bacteria > Omnitrophota > Gorgyraeia > Gygaellales > Profunditerraquicolaceae > UBA6233. Next base: position 765 of record JBAZIT010000142.1, read on the forward strand.
GCGCGCGAACTGATGGTACTGTTCGCGAAGTGATGTAATCAAAAAAAACAATGAAGAGATGGGAGAACCACGATCTATCATGATGTATTTTTGCAATTGACGTCATGATAAAAGACTATCAACATATCATTGCGAACCATAATACTCTACGAACACTTTGTCGCGCAAGTAATCAAAGTAATCAAAGTAAGTATATGGTACATTGCATGTGTACGAACACATATCAACAACAGTGTATTTCGATGCGAATACCCAATGACCATATTGCGCGTGACGGAATCTGCACAAGAATGCGTTCTCGCGATCAATGATGGTAATTGCACTTTGCGCGCAATCACTTGCACTTTCATCGGAGCATAGCGATAGATGGATATCAGTGTCGCAGATGTCTTCAGGGAACTCAATGATGATCTTGCGCGTATCAGGACAATACGGCAGATAGTCATCAATGCTAACCATTATGAACCCGATTGTGCCAAGCATTGCGTGATCCAAATCAGAGTCGGAGCATGCGCGACAATACTCCGTAGCAACGCGCTCAAAGCTGCGCCTTGCTGTAATGCGCAACCATCTGCAGCACTCTTCATCAAACGACTCCGTTTGGATAATATCCGGATCTCTAGGAGCGTCATGACGAGGTGCATAACTCTCCTCAAAGTGCGCGCGTATCTTGTTATCATCAAGAAGAGCGATCGGGTCGAATACATCATCTTCATCTTCGTGCTGTATGTGTGCTGGCGCGTCAATCACAAACACAGGAATCGGAAACATCAAATCGCGTTGTTCTTTTGGTGCGTCTTTCGGTTTATCACTGCGAACAATGCTTTCCATCGCGAACTGTGCTACGTTCTCATGGGTGAACCAATCAATACACGGAGTGTTTATGACAATGATCCGCGTATGATCAACAGTGCATACTTTGCGTTGGATGGGGGTTGCAGCCATTTTGCTACTTATTATTTTTTCGCATCGTAATTCAATTTTTACAAGCGCATTCAATCGGTCGTAGCCTTGCGCGCATCCAACGAGACCTAATAGGATGCGCTTGTATTCGCGCGTGCAGTGCATGTACTCGTACTCGCGCGCGCATTAGCTCATACTCGCGCGCGCATTCTCGAGTACTCGCAAGCCTAAGAAAAAAAATGAATTTCGACTTTATTAATTAAAATTAGTCAGATTGCACAAACACTTTACTCCAATCAACTAACCCAAACAATGACGGCTATCCCTCAACAACTCGCATTACCTACACCAATGGTATTGCCAATTGCAACAGCATCCGCTACCACGTCTGCACAACCTCATCCTGATTCGGCTGTACTTGGCGCGGCGCGCGCAAATGGGATCGCGCAATGGAAACTCACTTCGGAAGAAATGATTTCCCAGGCTCTTGATCGCATCCAAAAAATAGCCAAATGTGAAGAGTTTCTTATCAAAGGATGGTGGGATGAAATTTCCGGAGCAGCTGAGAAAGTGATCAAAGAAGGTTCGATGGATATTGGCAATATTCTCGCATCTATCGAGAAAGTTCGCCAATCTGTCTGCCGCGCGACTCAAGAACCTGTTGATCAGTCGCAAGTCATGTATGAGCTCATTCAGTGCGAAATGCTGCTGCTCATTGTCAAAGACAAAACTAGGCGCGAATGGCTTACGCAAACACATGGTCAAACAGGTGTTTGCGAAAGTATGATTCACATCCGCAGACCGCAACGTCAAGAGCACAGCAGCAGCATTAGTGACCGTACTGATGGATCTCCGAGCGATGCTAGTCGCGCACCAGCACAACAAGCTTCGCGCGAGATTTACGCACATGGCAAACGTGGCGGACGTGGCGGAAGCGCTCAATCTGGACGTGGTTGTTCTCGCGCTCCAGCCATTGATCCGATATTCGGCAATCCATCCCACTGAAGTAAAAAACAAAGCAAACGCATCGTAACACTGCCTTGTACAAAGAAACAAAGGCATATATTCATGCTCATAAGCAATAAGCTTAGATCAGTCCAATCCAGTCCAATCTTTTTTTTGAAAATCGTAATAGTATGTAACCTATCTTATGAGTATTCCGGCAAATAGTCACCGCGCCGTTGCGACAGCGACAGCGACAACGGCAACGGTAGCGACGCCTTCTAAGCCAAAGAGAATTACTCGCGCAAAACTACCAGCAATCTTGCGCGAGCAAGTATGGCTTACGTATGTTGGCGATAGACTATATGGTAAGTGTTTTTGTTGTCAGTCCGCGCAGATATCAATAATGCGTAACACTGAGTTCGCGCATGTTATTCCAGTTGCGCGCGGTGGTCAAGATACAGTAGAGAACTTGCGCCCATGCTGTGAGAGTTGTAATCGTGGTATGGGGACAACGAACTTATTCGAATATATGGAACGTCTTCGCAAGTCCGGCGTTATTCCAACGAGCGAATATGCTACATTTGTGCGCGAAGTCGCGCAAGGTGAAACAACGACTGGCGATGCGCGCGCACCAGTAGGTAGCGCATGCGCAAGTCTATGCGAACCTATGGAGATAATCGGAACTGAATCGAAACATAAGCCAAATCCATGGATCTTATGAAGCGAGTTGGTATGTTGGGTATATTCGGTCTTTTTTTGACTTAGTAGTTTAGGAGTAGAAAGTAAAAAAGATAAACGTCTTTTCTTGTAACTGCGCAATAGTCGCGATTGATTGATTGATTGATTTCAGTTATCGATCGCGCGTATTCCTTCTTTG
>JBAZIT010000143.1:0-3465 GCA_041651675.1 Candidatus Omnitrophota bacterium
TCGACTTTTGCGATCATCCGGCCAAGCTTAAACCAATGATCCTGCGGCATTCTTCCCTGAGCAATCGCAACAAAACTGCAAAACCTGGCCTCGGACGCCAAAAGGTCATAACAGCCGGAATCAACCTTGTGTTCGCTGACATTGTATCCGATAGAAAGAAGGTCAGTGCTCTTGTCATACAAAAATTCATATTCAATACTAGAGATTTCGTTGCATCGTAACACGATATAATCAATCGCTTTAATCCTTTCAGCAGACCGCGTCCCGGCTTCTTTGACCGCATCACGAAGTTTCAATAACCATTCATGTAATCCTCTCGACTCATCATCAACAAGAGATATATCTATCATAATCTTCTCAATCAAGGGAATCAGCATCTGCTCGAGCCTTGCCACTTCCCCAAGCGTAGGGATCTCATCTAAATTCCGTAGAGCCTCCCGAAGTTGAACAAGCCGCGCTTGTTGTTCATTATTGGCCGCGTCCCACATCCCCGGCATTTCCGGCGCAAGCAATATCCAAGGCGCAATATAAGACATATCTTCCAAAAATTCGTAACATTGCCGCTCCAAGGCGCGCGCCCAAAATTTTCCCTGCTCATAATGTTTAAGATCCGGCCCGGAAAAAACCTTTGAAACATCCTTTGAAAGCTGGCGCAAAAATGCGTAGATCTCCGAAAGGCAAATGGAGGTAATCTTATTTTTTTCCTGAAATTGCGTGATCCTTTCAGAAATTTCCCGGAAGAATCCGGCAACACTGCTCTTTTGACTTCTCTCAAGCTCCGCGACACTCTGATGCAAAACCTGCAAAGTATCTTCCAGTCCGTCGAATATCTTAACAGAAACAATCTTATGAGAATTCATTTCCACTAGCCCAGAGCGTAAAATCATTAAATGGCCGGTCAAGTTTCCGCTATCTACCGCTGAAACATAAAGAGGCTCCAAAGGCTTAAGCGTCTCTGTGTCATACCAGTTGTAAAAGTTACCCCTATACCTTTGCAGAAGGTTTAAGGTATCGAATGTTTTTTCCGTCCTGTTAAACATCATCCCCATCGAAACATAACCGAAATCGTAGGCCGCCAAATTCGCAAGAAGCGACAGGCCGATATTCGTTGGTGAAGTCCTGTGGGCCAACGCGCTGACAGGCTCTTCCTGAAAATTGTCTAGCGGCAGCCAATGATCCTTCTCGGTCACAAAATTCTCAAAGAACGCCCAGTTCCTCCGGGCAAAGCTCCTGAGAAAAATAATTTGCTCTTTGGAAAGCATGATCTTGCGGGCAGGAGAAGATCGGCTGATCCAATAAGCTACTACTGGAGAAATAAACCACAGGCTTAATAGAACCAGGGCAAGCGCGTCGAAGCGCGGGAAAAACACCGAAAAACAGATTAACAGCAGGACAGCGGTAATCGGTTCGAACAAGATATTCTTGTAACAGCCCAGGATATTATTCGACAAAGAGGCTTCCGCTTCGAAGAAAGTCGTCCATTTCAGCAAATTTCTTCGTGACACAAACATCCTCCACAAAGTCCGCGTGATCGCATCCAGACAATAGAAAAATTCATGCAGCAAGAAAACAAGTGAAAATAAAAACCGAAGTGCGTTCCTTTTAAATAATGACACTACCAATCTAAAATGGGCTATAAAGGTAAGGGTTTTTGGTTTTCTCACGGCCTCCGACAGGGACATCGGCACAAGAGGAAAACCAAGGAGAGCAATGACGAGAGCCGACCACATCCAGGAGGGTTGAAAAAATATCCATCCTGATAAAAGTAACAAAACCGTCGCTAAAGGAACTACGCTGCGCCTTAAGTTATCCGCGATCTTCCACTGCGACAAGAAAGAAATCGGGTTTTTTGCTTTTGCGCCGCCGAGGACGCGGACTAAACTAAATAGCCAGGAAATAATCTGCCAATCCCCGCAGATCCAACGGTATCTCCGGCTCAAATCCTTAAGGTATCCTGAAGGGTATTTCTCGTAAAATTGAACATCCGTCACAAGCCCTGACCGGGCGTAACAACCTTCTAAAAGATCATGGCTCAATATAGAATTATCCGGAAAACGGCCTTCCATGGATCTTTCGAACGCATCCACATCATAAAGCCCTTTGCCGATAAAAGACCCTTCAAGGAAAAGATCCTGGTAAACATCAGACACCGCTTTGGTATAAGGATCAATTCCTATATCGCCTCCGAAAATTCTCACGAATAGCGAAGGATTTTCCCCGGGATAGCTGGATTCGACTCTGGGCTGGAGAATCCCGTACCCGGAAACAACCCGTTGTTTCTTTTCGTCATAGACCGGACGGTTCAAAGGATGTTCTATCACACCCACAAGCTCCCGTGCAGCGTTGCGTGACATCCAGGTATCCGCATCCAAAGTAAGAACATATTTAACGTCCTGAAGCCTCCGGGGATCACCAATGATCACACTGAAACGTCCTTCGCCTTTTCCGCGAAGAAATGCGTTTAAATCCCCTAACTTGCCACGCTTACGTTCATACCCCATCCACACCTTTTCATTTTCATTCCACTTGCGGGACCTATGAAAAAGATAAAAAACATACTCTTTTTGCCTACGGTATTTATAATTCAACTGCTCAATACCTTCCATAACCTGAGCCAGAAGCGCTTGATCCTCAGGCATCTTTTCCTGCCCTGCATCAGAAAAATCCGTTAAAAGCGCAAAATCCGTATTGGCGTCAATATTCGCAAGATAACGAACCTCTAACCCTTCGAGAAGTGACTCAACCGTCCGCGCATCGCTAATCATACAAGGAACCACGGCCAGTGTATGCGCATAAGCAGGAATTCCTTCTGAAAAGTCCATCCGGGGAAGGCCCTGCGGGGTGACGAGCATCATGGAAAACCAATTCACCAGAGAAACCGCCGTCTGGCTTGCCGTAAGTAAAAGTAATAACCCAAATAAAATTTGCCAAGGCAGACTCAAGGCCCCGGCCAACTGTATCCAATTCAAAATAACTGCAGGCACGGCAAGGGTTATAAAAATGATAGAACCAAAATACAAAACAGACGGCCAAAAAGTTTTTTTCGCCAGTAGATACTGAAAGACAGGTAAACGCAGGCCCAATTCGCGGTAGAAAAGCTCCAATCCCCGATCGATAAGGTAAAAACCTACATGCGCTGTGGCGTGAGCGGAACCTTTTTCCGTTTTTGCCGATTTTGCCATCCGGATCGCGATTGTCGCAATTTCTTCTTCATTAATTTTGCTTCTCAAGGAAAGCTTCTCAACAACATGTCGATAGCGGTCTCGTGTAGCAAAAGACATTCGACTATAATCCCCGGACGGGTCCTGGTCCAAAATCTTTTCAACAGCGCTGAGGGATTCAACAAAACCATGCCAATCAGTGGTCTCTAAAAAACGTAAGCTCCCGATCGTATTGGCAATCGAGACCTGGTCCTCCGCCTGTTTTTGGCTAGTCGCCCGGATTATCCTGTCAAGGGTCTCTCCT
>JBAZIT010000144.1:0-3398 GCA_041651675.1 Candidatus Omnitrophota bacterium
TGAATTTTCCCGTAACCGGATGCATAAAACCTAAAGAGCGCGCGTGGAGCGCCAGGCGGGCGAACTCGTCGTTCTTGCCGTATTTCTTATCCCCTAAAATAGGGTGCCCGATAAAGGCTAAATGCACTCTTAACTGGTGCGTCCTGCCGGTAAACGGCTCCAGCTGCAATAAGCTTAAAACCGCGGAGCGCTTCAAGGTGCGGTAATAAGTCTTGGCATACCGGGCAGCGCCGGAAAAATTCACTGCCATGCTCTCTCTTTTAAACGCGTGCCTGGCGATAGGCGCTTCAATTACATTCTCGTCAAATTCCATCCTGCCCTTGACGACAGCCGCATATTTACGCTTTATAGAATGTTCGGCGAACTGACGGCTGAGTTCCAAATGGCTGGGATTATTTTTCGCGATGACCATAACTCCGGAAGTATCCTTGTCCAGGCGGTGCACGATACCCGGCCTCTGCGGGTTTATATCCGACAATTCCTTAAAACGGGCCAATAAGGCGTTAACCAGCGTATGCTCGTAATTCCCCGGAGCAGGATGCACCACCAGCCCGATAGGTTTATTGATGATCGCCAGGTCATTATCTTCATAGATAACTTCCAGGGGGATCTCTTCGGCTTTGAGAGTAGACTTGACTTTGTCCTCTACAATGATCTTGATCTTATCTTGCGGCCGGACTTTATAATGCGCTTTTACCTCAGGCAGGCCCTGAACAATTATTTTCTTTTTTAAGATCAGCTCCTGGATAGCTGTGCGGGATAAGCCCAGGTTATTCTCTTTGGAAAAAGCGCTGATCAACAGGTCCAGGCGGCTTGACCCCTGCTCCCGGGATACCTTGAGCGTGTATTCCTGCATAGATACCTAACCTTTTTTTATTTTAAGGTAAATTAAACCCGCTGCTCCGGCCAGGAAGATAGCCAGGCTGATAAACTGAAATAAAGTCAATCCGAACAGCAGGGCCGGGCTGTCCCCGCGCCAGAATTCGATAGAAAATCTTTTCGCGGAATATAGCAGGAGATAAGCAAAAAATACCAGGCCGTCCTGGTGCGGCCGTTTTTGCAGGAACCTTAAAATAAAAAATATGCAAACCAAAAGCAGGGCGGAATAAAGCTGGGTCGGTATCAATACTGCTCCGTGAACGGAAGAATATATCCCGTGCGCCGACTCTTTGCCGAAACAGCAGCCGTTAAGAAAACAGCCTATCCTTCCGATTGCCTGGCCTAAAGCGACAAAAGGCAGCAGCAGATCCGCGATCTTAAAGAAGGACAGTTTTTTAGCTTTCAGGTAAATGACCGCGGAAGCCATCCCGAAGATCAATCCTCCAAACCAGGCCAGCCCTCCCTTTTGCAGCATGATCATTTCCAGGGGATGGCGCGAATAATAATCTAAATTATAGGATATATAGAAAATGCGCGCGCCGATGATCCCGCAAATGAGGATGGTGAAGTTTAAGTTAAAAATAATATCCGGGCTGAACCCGCTTTTTTTCGCCTCGGCGCTGGCTAACCAGGTGGTGACCATAAAAGCGATGACCAGCATCAGGCCGTAGGAATAAATCGTTAAAGGGCCGAGTCGGCAGATCTCCGGGTACATTTTACTTCCTCCTCAATATAGCCCAGCCTAATAATACCGCGCCGATAGTGATGGAGCTGTCCGCGATATTAAAAACCGGCCAGATATAGAAATTCAAGAAATCAACCACATAGCCCAGGCGCAGGCGGTCAATAAGGTTGCCTATCGCTCCCGCCAGGATCAGGCTCAGCGAAACAACGTAATATTTGTTGTGCCGGTTACTCTTGAGCCCGAAATAGATCAAAACGATCGCCGCGACAGAAGTAATGATAAATAAAGGGACCTGGTTTCTTAACAGCCCGAAAGCCGCGCCCCGGTTATGTACAAGGGTAAGCCCGAATACCCCTTTGATCAAGGGGATTGTCTGGTTAAGTTGGAGGATCCCGGAAATAAAAGCTTTGCTGAGCTGGTCGAACAGGAGGATAACGGATACGATGATAACGGAGGCCATAAACCCGGGAGTTGCTTACCTCTTCTCCCTTTTCTCCTTGCATTTAACACACAGGCGCGCCTGCGGCACTGCCCTGAGCCTGACCTTGGTAATCAACTGCTTGCAGTCCTCGCAGATCCCGAATGTCCCGTCTTCTATTCTCTTGAGGGCATCATCCAGTTCATATAATGACTGCCGGTCATTGGAGGCCAGGCCTAAAGAAAACTCGCGGTCATAGTTGTCGGTCGCCACATCCGCCATATGGTAGGTATAACCCGATATGTCTCCCGAGGCGTCTTTCTGGGATTTCTTCAGCGTATCGTCGGATATATGCTTTATCTCATCGCTAACCTCATCTTTTCTTTTAGCGATCAGCTTTTTGAATTCCAGCATTTCTTTTTTGTTAAACTTCTTTTTCAATTTGTTTTCTCCTCTCCGATGGCGGCTTCGCACTTATTGCAAAGCGAAGGATGTTTTTCAGATCTGCCTACAGATGCATTATAATTCCAGCAGCGCTGGCATTTTTCGCCTTCGGCCTTAGAGACCTCAATTGCGACATCAGGAAAACTATCTCCGCTTTCTATCTCAACCTGGGAGACCTTAAAGATCTCAGGCAAATCATCCTTTAAACTTTCTAAGAATTTATACCGTTCTTGGCTCTTTGTCAATAGTTTTATTTTCGCGTCAAACGAACTGCCGATCAAACCATCGCTGCGCTTTTCTTCCAGAATTTTAGCAACATCCGGTATTAGCCGGATCGCCTCGGAAATAACCCTAAAATTAAGCCCTTCTTCTATATCCGGGGCCCGCCCATCCGAGGGAACAGGCCAATTTAAAAGATGGACGCTTGAAACCGGTTTGTCTTTTTCCTTTTTAGGCATATTCTGCCAGATCTCTTCTGCGGTGAAGGCGAGGATCGGCGCCATAACCCTGACCAACAAATCCAAAATCTCATATATGGCTGTCTGGGCAGCCTTTCTTTCTTTAGACTTGGCTGCGCACGTATAAAGCCTGCCCTTAGCCATATCCAGATAATACATAGAAAGGTCTTCGTTACAAAAATTATAAATTAATTTATAGGCTTTATGAAACTCAAATTTATCGAAACTTTCTCTCAGGGCCGGCAATAATTCTGATTCGGCCTTGGCCAAGATATACTTATCTATCTTCTTCAGGTCTTTCCGGCTAAGCCTGTCAACAGCGGGATCAAAATCATAAAGATTACTCAAGATAAAACGGCAGGTATTCCTGATCTTCCGATAAGCCTCGGAAAGCCGTGTCAGCATCTCCTTGGAGATGCGGATATCTTCGTTATAGTCGCTTGCGGCAACCCAAAGCCTGATAATATCCGCCCCGTAGTCCTTGATGATATCCTGAGGAGGGATTACATTCCCC
>JBAZIT010000145.1:0-3398 GCA_041651675.1 Candidatus Omnitrophota bacterium
GTCAATAATTTTATTGACCCTGTATCTTAAAGCGTTTATAATACAAAACATGCAGGCAGGCATCGGGATAAGCTCGGCGCAGGACCATATCAGGGCGGCTAAAGAAGCGGTTGAAAAAGCCAAGCGCGGGATGAGCGGCAAAAACATTAAGTTTGCCTTTGTCTTTAGCACCGGAGAATTCTGCCATTCTCTGGTCTTAGAAACAATCACTGACCTGATCGGGCATGTCTCGCTGATCGGCGCCAGCAGCAAAGCAATTATCTGCAACCAGGGCAGCCTAAGGCAGGGGCTGATGGTCATACTTTTTGACCTGGCTGAAAACATATACTTCAATACTGCCTGTGTCAAAGATATCGGCGCCGAAACCACTTTAACTGCCGGAGAAGAATTAGGAGAAAAACTTCTCTACGGATGCAAGAATTTGCACCGCAACCTGAGCGTCATATTTTCCAATACCAATGCGGTATATAATTCAAATTTTATAAACGGGCTGCAGGAAAGATTAGGCAGCAGCTTTCCCTTGGTCGGAGCATCGATCACCGATCATAAAGCCAGCGGCCTGTACTTTGATACGGAAATATTAAATAATGCGGCCTGCGGAATACTCTGGGGAGGTAAACTTAATTTCAACCTGGAGATAGAGCACGGCTGGCAGCCGCTGGGAAAACCCCGCTATGTGACCCGTTCACAGGGAGGCATAGTCAATGAGATTGACGGAGCGCCGGCAGCCAACTTATATAAAGAGTATTTTGCGAAAGAGATCCCCGAGCTAAGGGGAGAACTCGGCCGCCTCTCGGTATTTTACCCCCTGGGGCTGCGCATCTCCGAACAGAAAGAATATTTATTAAGAAGCATCGTAGCTATAGAAAACGACGGATCCCTGGTCTTCCGGGGAGAGGTCCCGCCGGGAAGCCCGGTCCGGCTGATGATCAGCTCAAAAGAAGCCTGTTTATCCAGCGCCGGCAACGTGGCTAAGGCCGCGCTGAAAAATGCGGGGGGGAAAAAAATAAAATTTGCCTTTATCCTGAATTCTTTATCCAGGAATACGCTTTTGGGCAGGCTGGCCGGCCAAGAGATAAAAGTTATCCAGGATGTATTGGGCGCAGATGTGCCCTTGGCCGGGATCTATACTTCGGCGGAACAAGCGCCTTTAAATTCCGTTAATTATTTAGGCAAGACCTATTTTCATAATAACTCTATAGCGCTACTAACCATTACCGACTAAAAAATGACCTACCTGGACAAGATCCTTCTGGCAGTATACCTGATCACCACCCTGCCGCTGGCTATTCTCCTTATCCAAAAAGTAATGCGCCTGGGCCAGTTAGAGCCCGAATTTAATAACGTAAAAAAATCCCTGGATGATATGGATGAGCAGGCAAAACTCATTGTGCGCACGGATATGGAATTAAACAAGATACAGGAGGCGCTGGATAAAAAGATCACCGGGTTATACGCCTTACAAAGATTATCCCGCATCATCAGTATGACCCTGGAAGAAGAGCAGATCTTTAAACGTATACAGCCGGAGTACTTAGAGGACCTGGGGCTGGAAAGAGGCTGCGGTTTCCTGTGGGATGAACAACGCCGGCAGTTCGCTTTGCGCTTTAGCATAGGATATACGGAAGAGGAGGTCCAGGCTATAAAAGCATTTATCAATAATAATCAAAAGCAGTGCCTGGATTTTATAATCAATGACAAAACCCTCTCTTCTATCTCCGGGCCGAACGACCTGATCAGCGCGCAGCAATTGAATAATATTTTTAAGGTCTTTTCCTTTATAATCTCGCCGCTGTTGCCGCAGCAGAACAACCGGGGATTGATCTTTGTCGGCACGCAGAATCCGGAGACGGTGGTTACCGAGGGAGACGAGGAATTAATAAAAATACTGGCTACGCAATTAGGCCAGGCGCTGGAAAATGCCCGCTTGTTCGAAAAAACCTGGCGCGCGCAGCAAGAATTGGAGAAAAAAGTAATTGAAAGGACCCACGAACTAACCGTAGCCCTGGAGGAAGTCAAAAAGATCAGCGACCGTAAAACTAATTTTGTTTCCAGCGTATCCCACGAATTAAGGACCCCCCTCACTTCGATCAAGGGCTATGCGGCTATACTGCTCACCGGAAAATTAGGCGACCTGCCTAAAGATGTGCGGGAACGCCTGGAAAAAATCAACCGGCACAGCGACGAACTGGTGCATATGGTCAATGAATTACTGGATATATCGCGGATCGAATCCGGAAGAGTAACCATGCGCAGCGAGATCTGCGGCTTAAAAGAGACAGCGGATAAAGTCGAAGACCTGTTATCCGGCCAACTCAAAGAGAAAGCACTGTATTTAAATAGCGAAATTGCCCCGGACGCCAACCTGGTCTTAGCCGACAAGACGCAGTTAGAGCGCGTATTGATCAACCTGGTCAGTAACGCCATGAAATTCACTCCGGCCCAGGGCAAGATCACCATCGCCAGCCGCAAGGCAGACCGGATGATCCAGGTAGATGTCAGCGACACCGGCTGCGGCATACCTGAAGAAGCACAGGAAGCGATATTTGAAGAATTCTTCCGCGTGGATAACGCGATTAATCAGGAGGTCAAAGGAACCGGCCTGGGGCTATCGCTGGTAAAACATATAGTCGAAGCGCATGGCGGAAAGATCTGGGTTAAGAGTAAGCCGGGCTCCGGGACAACCTTCAGTTTAACTTTACCTGCGGCAGGATAAATATAAATGAGCATAAAAATACTTATTGTTGATGACGACCCGGATATCCGGGATGTATTGAAACTTACCCTCTCCGAGGAAAATTATGAAATACTTGAGGCTGGCGACGGAGAAGAAGCCCTAAAGGTCATCCGCAGCATTCAGCCGGATCTAATACTGCTGGATTACAAAATCCCGAAAATCGACGGCCGGGAAGTTTGCCGAAGGATAAAGAAAGACCTGCTCCTGCGGCACTTGCCGATAATCATGGTAACCGGCAAAGGAGATATCAGCGATAAAGTGGACGGCATTGACGCCGGGGCGGATGATTATGTAGTCAAGCCCTTTGAGCCCAAAGAATTACTGGCGCGTATCCGTATGATCTTAAGGCATACCGAGCGCGACCTGGAGGCAAATCCCCTTACCCGGCTTCCCGGGAATGTCTCTATTTTAAAGGAATTATCCAAGCGTATAGAAAACAAATCGCTGTTTGCCGTATGCTACCTGGACCTGGATAAATTTAAATCCTATAACGACAAATACGGCTTTGAACATGGCGATGAGGTAATCCGCGAAACAGCGCGCCTGCTTATCCGCGTAACCCAGGAGTTAGGCAACCGTGACGATTTCGTGGGGCATATCGGAGGCGACGACTTTGTGGTCCTGACCACCCTGGACAAAGCCGATGCGCTATGCCAAAAAA
>JBAZIT010000146.1:0-3390 GCA_041651675.1 Candidatus Omnitrophota bacterium
TGCGGCCAGCTTTTTATTATTCGTCAGCGCATTTGTAGGCAAGCGCAGCGTGATTGACCGGTGGGTCGGCGCAGCATTTATCATCATTTATCTTTCTTATTTAGTAACGGTTATCCGTCTCGGTTAGCGAACAGGGATACGTTTCCGGGAGCCGGGTATTAGTGCCAGATCGCGGTAGGACAAAGACAGGCCGCGCGGAAGGGATTGACCAGGGATGAAGCGAAGGATTGCGGAAGAAACAATTTTGCTTGTAAGTGTGGTCAAGTGGGTTTTTCTGGCGACAGTAATCGGAGTAATTGTCGGTTTATCGACAACTTTATTTTTGAAGATTCTTGATTGGAGCAGGCTGTTCGGAGTTAACCATTCCTATTATTTTCTCTTATTGCCCGTGGCTTTATTTTTAAGCGCCGCGATGATTAAATACCTGGCCCCTGACGCCGAAGGCCATGGGACGGAAAAGGTCATCGAGGCTGTGCATAAGCGCTCCGGAAAGATCAAGGCAGTGGTTGTCCCCGTAAAGCTCGTAGCGACAATCATAACTCTGGCTGCCGGCGGTTCAGTAGGTAAAGAAGGCCCTTGCGCCCAGATAGGAGGAGGTTTGTCCTCGTTGTTCGCAGATTTATTCAGGTTTGATAATAGGGATCGCAAGAAGCTGGTCATTTGCGGTATAAGCGCTGGGTTCGCCGCTGTTTTTGGTACTCCTATAGCCGGCGCTATTTTCGGAGTAGAGGTTCTTTTCATAGGAAGCATCCTCTATGATGTCCTTCTGCCTTCTTTTATTGCCGGGATTATGAGTTATCATATTTCGTCTTCACTCGGGATAACTTATTTTTATCACACCATAAACTTTGTTCCAGTTTTTAGCGAAGCCTTCTTTTTAAAAATCGTGCTGGCCGGGATCTTCTTTGGCATTGTTTCAGCTCTTTTAATCGAGATATTGAAGTTAGGCAACAAATTATCAGCCAGGTTACAGATATCAAAACCGCTTAAAGGCCTGGCTGGCGGCCTGGCCCTTATTGGCCTGGTCTTCCTATTCTCAACCCAGTATCTGGGGTTGGGGCTGGAAACAATCCAGTCTTCGCTAGAGGGGGTTAAGACAGTCTGGTATGCGTTTATTTTAAAAATTATCTTTACCAGCATCACCTTGAATTTTGGAGGTAGCGGCGGCATTGTCACGCCCATATTTTTTATCGGGGCTGCTTCAGGAGGCCTGTTTGCTAACTTATTAGGGCTGGATTTTGGCACTTTTGCCGCAGTAGGGCTGGTAGCGGTATTAGCGGGAGCGGCAAACACGCCCATAGCTGCAAGCATAATGGCTGTCGAGCTGTTTGGCCCGAAAATAGCGCCTTACGCTACCGTTGCTTGCGTGATCAGTTTTCTTATGACCGGCCACCGCAGCGTGTATCCTTCCCAAATCCTTTTCACCAAGAAATCGCCTTCTCTGCTGGCAGAAACCGGAGAAGAAATAGAAAAAGTAGAAGCGCGGTTTCAACCACGCAGCAAGAGTCTGATTGGAGTATTATTTGCTATAGTTAAAAGAATCAAAAGGAAAAAATTATTTTAGGCGCAGGTGGCAAAACGATACGGCCATCACCCGCGGGACTGCTTATGAAGGATATCAAAAGATTGAATCTCAAAGAATTGGAAGAGGAACTGCAAGCTCTTGATGTTCAAGCATATCATGCCAAACAGGTATTCTCCTGGATTTATAAAAAGACGATTTTGGATTTTGCTCAAATGAGCGATCTGCCTAAAGGGCTAAGGGATAAGCTAAAAGAAAATTTCTACGTCAGCGGTTTAAAGTTAGCTCAACGGGTAAAATCCAGCGACGGGACAGAAAAATTGCTTTTGCAATTGCCGGACGCAAATCTTATTGAAGCGGTGATTATCCCGGCCAAAGGCCGGGTTACGGGCTGTATCTCTACTCAGGTAGGCTGTAAATGGGGCTGCGCTTTTTGCGCCAGCGGCCTGAAGGGATTTAAGCGCAACCTGACCTGTTCGGAGATACTGGATGAAGTTCTATATTTGAAGAAAGAGGCTTTGCCTCTTGCGCTTACGCATCTGGTTTTTATGGGGACAGGCGAGCCATTGGATAATTATGAACAGGTATTGCAGGCGGTAAAAGTCATTAACTCTCCTCTCGGGTTTAATATCGGAGCGCGCAGGATCACTTTTTCAACCAGCGGCCTGATCCCGGGCATCCAGAAACTTTCCGGAGAAGGCTTACAGATAGAATTATCCGTCTCTTTGCATGCGGCTGATGACGCCTTAAGGTCCAAGTTTATGCCGATCAATAAAAAATACCCGCTTGCGGATCTGATCAAAACCTGCAAGGATTATAGCGCTAAGACTAACCGCCAGGTAACTTTTGAATATATCCTGATTAAAGGCGTAAATTCAAAGCTGGCAGACGCGCAAAGCTTAAGCCGGCTGTTTGAGGGTTGGAAACTGGCCAAGGTAAATCTTATTCCGGCTAATGCCATAAGTGAACTTAAGGTTGCAGCTCCGGATAAAAAGGATATACTGTTATTCAAAGACTGCCTGGTTAAGCGGGGGATTAACGTTACTTTACGCAAGTCTCGCGGAGAAGATATTAATGCTGCCTGCGGGCAGTTGAGGTTAAATTATGCGCAAGAATAGGCCGGGTATCATATTTTTAGGTATCTTGATAATCTTAGGCTTGAGTACCTTTTTGGCATTGAACGTAAAAAAAGAGGTCACTAACAGGAACTCCGGCGGACGGAATATTATCTGCTTTGGCGACAGCGTTACTTTCGGTTATGGGGTAAATACAGGCGAGGATTATCCGACAGAACTGGCCAAACTGCTCAAAAGGCCGGTGATTAACGCCGGTGTAGACGGAGATACTTCAGCCGAGGGTTTGGCGAGGTTAAAAAACGATGTTTTGGACAAAGAGCCTTATTTGGTTTTAGTTGAATTCAGTGGAAACGATTTTATAAAAAAGGTCCCGCTTGATTCAACGATGGGTAATATTAAAGAGATGGTCCGTCAGATCCAGGAAGCAGGGGCAATGACTGCTATCGTTGATATAAGCGCGGGATTCTTTATGCGCGAATACCGGCTCAAGCTTGCCGAGCTTGCCCGCCAGACAGGTTCAATCTTTGTCCCGGCGGTATTAAACGGCATATTGACCAATCCGAGCATGAAAAGCGATTTTATGCATCCTAATGCCCATGGGTATAAGATAGTCGCTCAGCGCGTCCAGCGCGCAGTCATACCTTACTTAAACGCACCCCAGAATAAAAAAAAAGCTTTAACGCGCGTTAAAGCTTTTTAAAAAATGCCGAAGGAGGGAGTTGAACCCACATGGGCTTGCGCCCAACAGCTTTTGAGGCTGCCGCGTATGCCATTTCGCCACTTCGGCAAAGA
>JBAZIT010000147.1:0-3366 GCA_041651675.1 Candidatus Omnitrophota bacterium
GCCTGGAGCAGGAATTTTCTTTTATTGACGAGATACCCTTTGATTCGGAACGTAAGATAATGACGATAATCCGTAAGTCTAGTAGCGGCCCTATTGCTTTCGTTAAGGGCGCTCCCGATATACTGATAGACCGCTGCGTAAGTATCGAAGAGAAGAGCGCCGTCAGGGGATTGACTAGTGAAGATAAGGAAACTATCCAAAAGGCGAATGATAGCTTAGCTGCTCAAGCGATGCGTGTTTTAGCGGTCGCCTACAGGGTTTTAGATAATGCGCAGGATAAATATGCACCCGAGGCAATCGAAAAAGGCCTTACCTTTGCCGGCCTGGTGGCGATGATCGACCCCCCCAGGGAGGAAGTCAAGCAGGCTATTCAGGAATGTAAGGCTTCCGGGATAAAAACAGTAATGATTACCGGTGACCATAAAAATACGGCAGTCGCCATTGCCCGGAAACTCGGGTTTTTTGACGAAAATTCCCTGGCCCTTAGCGGCGAGGAACTGGATACGCTCAGCGACGACGAGTTATACAGCAGAGTAGAAAAGATTTCCGTTTACGCCCGTGTTTCTCCGGAGCATAAATTACGGGTGGTGCGGGCCTGGCGCAGGCGCGGCGATGTCGTGGCGATGACCGGCGACGGGGTGAATGATGCCCCGGCAGTAAAAGAGGCCGATATTGGCGTAGCCATGGGCATCACCGGGACAGATGTCACCAAGGAAGTATCGGATATGGTAGTGACGGATGATAATTTTGCTTCGATTGTTTCGGCCGTGGAAGAGGGCAGGGGGATCTACGATAATATAAGGAAATTTATTCATTACCTTCTTTCCTGTAATGTCGGGGAAATATTAGTCATGTTTGTTTCTTCGTTAGTCGGCCTGCCCATTCCCTTATTGCCGATTCATATTCTCTGGGTTAATTTGGTGACCGACGGCTTGCCGGCGCTGGCCTTAGGAATTGACCCGGTTGACCCGCATATTATGCAGCGGCCTCCGCGTAAACCAAACGAAGCAGTGGTAACCAAGCAGAGGGCGTTATTGATGCTGGCCCAGGGAGCGTTTATCGCTTTCTGCAGTTTATTTGCTTTTATCTTCGTTTTGTTTATAGAAAAGGAAGGAATAGGCCGCGCCAGGACAGCGGCGTTTGTGGTGCTGGCCTGCAGCCAGTTATTCCACGCTTTTAACTGCAGGAATATGTCCGTATCTTTATTCAAGATAGGTATCTTTACTAACAAGAAGCTGCTTTATGCTACCGGTATTTCTTTTATCCTGCAGATGGGGGTAGTCTATTTGCCCTTCCTGCAGAAGGTGTTCAAGACCGAAGCCCTGGGTTTGTTTGATTGGATCCTGGTTGTGGGAATCTCTTCGCTTCCGCTATGGGCGATGGAGGCGTGGAAAGCAGTTAAAAGCGCAAAAGAGAGGTGATCGTTATGAAAAGATTAAAGCGCTATTTTGCCGCCGGAATACTCGTGGGCCTGCCGGTATTTCTCACTTTTTACCTGCTTTTTATTATTTTTAAATTTCTGGATAGCCTCTTTGGGGTAATTATCAATAAATATTTAGAGGAGGTATTAGGTTTTACTCTTCCCGGCATAGGCCTTATCTTAGGAATATTGCTTATTCTGATAATCGGGTTTGTCGTTTCGCATTTATTGAGTAAAAAGGCATTGCCTGTAATCGAAGGGTGGTTTTTAAAATTACCCGCTATCCGCCAGGTCTATCCCCCCATAAAAGAAATAGTAGGTTTTATTTTTTCCAGGGACAAGCCCGCATTCAAGAAGGTAGTTTTAGTGGAATACCCTTGCGCCGGGATCTGGTCAGTGGGTTTTATGACTAATGATGGCTTCCGGGAGGCCCAGGAGAAGCTCGGCCAGGAGCTGGTGCATATTTTAATCGGCTCAACCCCCAGCCCGTGGAGCGGTTTTTTTATCTTAGTTCCCAAGGTTAAGGTGAAATTCCTGGAGATGTCGGTTGAGGAAGGGATGAAACTGATAATCTCAGGAGGGATACTTAAGCCAGCCTAGAGGGAAGTTTTTTAAAAGAGGCCAAGGCTAGTCTTGTTTAAAGAGGGTTTTATCCTCTTGGGTTAATTCCCCGCAAAAAATCCACACCGAAATCTGCAGGCGTTCATCGAGTATTCTGATAATTTTTCCGCTTTGCTGGATATGCTGGCCCTTATCAATATCTTTTACCTTATCTTTGTCTTTAAAAAGGAAGGCCAACTGGTAGGTAACATTATTTTTTGTTTTTTGCGGAATGGTGCTGACCTGGTAGTAAGTACTGCCCAGGTCGTTCGTCGTATCAAAGAAATCATATTCTCCCGCATTGCTGACTGTCCCGGCGCAAGAGATCTCCTTGCCCAGGCTGTCTTTTAAGACCTGCGTCTTTTGCAAATCCGTCGCCTTATAGAAATTATCAACCAACCCTTCAATATCCATTGCCGCAGCATAGGAAAGTCTGTTTAATCCTAAAAGAACGGCTAAAGAAAACGCACTGACCAGCAATATTTTTTTCATCTATTCCTCCCCTTGGCTATATTATACTTTTTTAAAAAAGTATTGCAAGTATTTTTGGGAGACTGATCCCAAGAAATAACTTGACAAATATATGTAAAATACATATAATTATATTCAAATGAATATCTTTATATGCAAAATACATATTAGGAGCCGGGGATGAAGAGTTTTTCGAAAAACACCCTTAGGCTCCTTAAAGTTTTTTACAGCCATCCGGAGCAGCAGTATTATATCCAGGAATTGGGGCGCCTCTTGAAAACCAAGCCCGGGGTTTTTCAGAGGACTCTTTATAACCTGCAGAAAGAAGGGGTTTTACAGAGCTATTACCGGGCGAATGCCAGGTTCTTCAGCCTCAATAAAAATTATCCTTTTTATAAAGAATTTAAAAGCATTGTCCAGAAGACAGCCAGGCTTGCGCTCAGCGCAGTTATTGCCGGCTTGTTCTTACTGAACAGCTCGAGCGGCTTTTGTGCGGAGAATAATCCAGAGACCCTGGTGCTTACTTCGCTGAAAGATGCGATTAAAATAGCGTTTAAAAATAATAAGGATATCCGGATACAGGAATACGCGCTGAAAGTCGCCGACGCAGGTATACTGGATGCTAGAAGCGCGTTTCTGCCTAAGGTTGATTTCAATGCCGGTTATACGCGTAATGCCGCGGTGCTCAGCAGTGCCAGCAGCGGCGGTAAGAAAGACACCGGGGTATTTACCGGGTATAAAAATAATAATCTGATGGGCGTAAGCCTGAGCGATACTATTTACAACGGCGGAGCCAACATCGCCAGCCTAAGACAGGCTGAGCTGGCCCTAAGCGAACAAAGCCAGACCCTGCGGGCAATCAAGCTTAATGTGGA
>JBAZIT010000148.1:0-3343 GCA_041651675.1 Candidatus Omnitrophota bacterium
TCATCCCAATAGATCCGGCTGCGCAGGAAACTTTTTTCCACTCTTAATGAACTGTTTTGCGGTATCTTTCTCAGGAAAACCAGGGAGGGGCTGTGACAATAAGGATAGATCCTTAACCTGTCATTACCCAGCGCATTCAGGTTAGCGCTCTGGATCCAGGGAAAGGTGATATCCTCTGAGGCTACGCCGAAAAGCAGGCATTGCGCAATATTCTTTTTCCTTAAGGCCTCGCTGACCCAGGAGCCGCAGCCAAAGCGCGGCGGTAAAATATCCCAGTCCGGATGCAGGTCAAAGACAATAAGCGTAACCGGTTCCTGCAATTCATCCAATAATAACGGAGTTATATGATGAAAGTCCCCTGACCCGATAAAAGTAACGCCCCGGACAGAGGTTGCTCTTAAACGCCGGGCAACAGCATTCTTTACGCGGCCATTCATCCAGAGCCGGGCGCGGGGAGCTAAATCCTGCAAATTGATGATCTGATGCGGATATTTTCGCAGTAAATTCTTTTGCTTATTTACGCTGGCGTCAAAATCCAGGATGCGGATACTTTGGCTTAGCATACAGGAAAGAAATTCTTAAACTCTCTTTAAAGCCTTGACTAGGGCCTCTTCCAAGAGATCGATACCCGGGCCGGTCTCTTTTTTCAGTAATATAGAAAGAAGGCGCCAGGGTAAAGACATTTTTTTAATATCCGCCGATATCCGGTATCAGACCGCGCTTTTTGCCTCCGGCGGTTAAGGGTCCGCTTAACCCGATCTCCATTATTTTCTCGGCGAGCTCCTTATCGGGAATATAACCGTCTTTTTCGCACATCTGCCAGCAGGCTACCGGCTGGGATAGTGTTTTCTGTTTTTACTTTTTTATTGGCTGATTTTTCACTCATACGAAACTCTTTTTGAAATAATCATACACGTCTTTTAAAGACTCGTAGGCAAAACAGGTAAGTTTCTTATCCTGGAAGTATTTCAGCAGCTGGTCTTTAGCAAAGACTATGTCCGCGTACTGCGAAGGGCATATATCTGAACGTCCGTCGCCTATATAAATTATTATAGAATCCGCGGTTATGTTTGCCAGAAGATTTTTTGACTTGCAGTGGGCGCAGGCCTGGCATTTTTTACTGCGGAAAGGGAAATGCGGGACCAGTTTACCCTTGGAGAACTTGAACTTATTGGAGTAAACCTTTAAATTCCTTATGGAATGAAAGCCCAGGATACGCTTCAGGATATAATCAAAATTATCGCTTAATACGATCACTTTTATCTTGCTCTCGGAAAGCGAGTTGACTATTTTTTTAAAATAGGGGTCTAACTTTATACCGGATAAGTATTTATCCAGGGCGCGCTTGGTAATGCTGATGCCGTTAATCTGGCCCTCCAGGCAGGCATGCGAGCCGATCTTGCCCCTTTGCCAGTCCTTTTCCAGCTTTACCCATAAGTCATCCTGGGAAAAACGGGGCAGCATATTATCAAAGACATCGCAGGTGGCAATGGTATTGTCAAAATCAAAGAAAACTACGCATTTTTCCGGGTTGATTAACTTCATTTTAAACTGTTAGGCTTGTCTAAACCTGCCAGGCAGCTTTTCCTGGCAATAAATACATTTATTTTCTTTCATATTATACTCCAGAATATTGAAATATTCCCGCTTAATTAATCTTTTTTTACAGGCAGGGCAATAAGTATCATTCCCCCAGCCGGAGACATTACCTATATAAATGAAATTTAATCCTGCCTGAAGGCCTATATTCAAGGCTTTTTTAAGTGTATCTTCGGGCGTAGGCCCGTATTCGGTAAATTTGTAATCCGGATGAAAACGCGATATATGCCAGGGCATGTTTTTATCTACATCCGCAATAAAGCGGGCAATGCCGGAAAGCTCTTCCTCGGAATCATTCTCGCCCGGGATGATCAGGGTAGTCAACTCTACCCAGATCCCGTACTCCTTCATCAGCCGGATAGAATCTAATACGGGCCTTAAGCTTCCTGCGCAGACCTTTTTATACGCGGAATCGTTAAAAAATTTCAAATCTACGTTGGCCGCGTCTAAAAACGGCCGGGCCAGATCAAGGCACTCCCTGGTCATATAACCATTGGTTACGAAAATATTACTTAATCCTTTTTCCTTGGCGATCTTGGCGGTGGCATAGGCGTATTCAAAAAATATCGTCGGCTCGGTATAAGTATAAGCTATGCTCTGGCAGCCGTTCTTCAAGGCCTCTTCCACTATATCGGCAGGAGAGAATTCATCTTCCCCCAGCTGAGCGCCGTTTTTAAATGTCTGCTGGGAAATCTCCCAATTCTGGCAGAATCCGCAATGAAAATTGCAGCCGAAGGTAGCGATCGAAAAACTGCTTGAGCCGGGCAAAAAATGATACAACGGCTTTTTTTCAATAGGATCAACCTGCGCGCTGACTACATTTCCGTAGGCATGGGTATACAAAACTCCATCGATATTTTCCCTGACCCCGCAAAAACCAAATTTCTGATTAGCGATCCTGCAATGGTGGCTGCAGAGGTAACAATGCACTGCTTTAGCGTCCAGTTTTTCATAAAGTAAAGCTTCTTTCATAATCTCAGGGCCTTAAGCGTATTTTCATCCGCAGGAGAAACTTCCAGGGCCGAAAGACCCTCTCCTTTTTTATGATAGCTTATCCTGGCCTTGCCGGAGGCGCTGGAATCGCAATAACGGCCGGCTATCTCTGAAGATAACCGGATCAATCCCTGGTTAAATTCTCCCCGGCCTAAACAGGCGGGACCAGCCAGATCCTGATCCGGCATAAATAAATAGTCGCTGCTGTTGGCCAGCCCCTCTAATTCTTTATTTTCTTCCTCATTACGTCCGACGATCAGCTTAGCCTGTTCAGACAACCTGAAATGCCTGCCTATTTTTAATAACTCCACATTTTCCAGATTGAGCGCCTGGTGGCTGAGCAGGTCTTTGAGCCTGCTGGAGAACTGCGGATCAGTCAACAGGCAGCCGCCGGCAGGATTAGGATAGTCAGCGATGTTAAATTCTTTGGCTAGTCCAATCTGCGGGCTGCGCCCTCTTCCATTGAATTTAAACAGCCTCCGGCGTTCTACCCACCCTTCTTTTTCCGGAAGAGTTTCAGGAAGCAGCCCGGCGCATAGGGGCCTGAGCAATAAGCCCTCCAGGCCGCTTTCTCTTTCTATGATTTCAAGCGCCTGGCGGTGCTGCGACATCGGCCTCTGGCCAAGGACCTCTCCGGTTACGATAAATTGCGCCTCTAACGGCCCCAATAATTCCCTGGCTTTTCTGAACATGAAGATCTTACAGTCTATGCAGGGGTTCATATTTGAGCCAAAGCCGTGCTTAGGCTTGA
>JBAZIT010000149.1:0-3320 GCA_041651675.1 Candidatus Omnitrophota bacterium
GCGACCAGCACAAAAGACGCCGGAAAAGTAAAGGATTTAAATATCCGGGAAACGCGGATAGAGTTATCCTCTAATGGCTGGCGCAAGGCCTCCAGGCAGTCGTGTCGGAATTCCGGGAGTTCATCCAGAAAAAGCACTCCTTGATGCGCCAGGCTGATCTCTCCGGGCACAGGTTGAGACCCGCCGCCAACCATGGCCGCGCTGGATATACTATGGTGTAAGCAGCGGAATGGCCGGGTAGTCATAATCCCGTCTTTGTTTAATAGGCTGCCGGCTATCGAATGTATCTTGCTTATTTCCAGTATCTCTTCCAAGCTTAAATCCGGCATAATCGTAGGGAGCCTTTTGGCAAGCATGGTTTTACCGCTTCCTGGCGGGCCGATCATTAGGATGTTGTGCCCTCCGGCAATGGCTATCTCCAGGGCTCTTTTAGCCAGGTACTGGCCTTTTACTTCCGAAAAATCTATGCTATAGCGATTTTTTCCTGCGGATAAACCGAACAGATCAGGCTTAAAAGGAGTAGATATTTCCGGGCTATTTAAAAACTCCACACTCTGTTTGAGAGTTTTTAGCCCAAATACAGATATTCCGGAGACTAGCGCAGCTTCCCGGGCATTCTGTTCCGCTACAATCATTGCTCCGCCGGAGGTTTTTGCTGCGGCCATAGCTATAGGCAGGGCCCCGCGCACCGGCCTGAGTGTACCATCCAGCGCTAGCTCTCCCAGGACAAAGTATCCGGTTAATCCGGAGCCGTTGATCTGTTCAGTCGCCGCCAGTATGCCTAAGGCAATCCCCAGGTCAAAGCAGGCCCCTTCTTTTTTTATTCCGGATGGCGCCAGGCTGACTGTGATCCTTTCGGAAGGCCAGCTAAATCCGGAATTTTTAATCGCTGACTTGACCCTTTCTTTGCTTTCTTTGACTGCGGAGTCCGGCAAACCGACTAAATTCAGCTGCGGCAGCCCACGGGAAACATCTACTTCTATCTCTACAGGATAGGCCTCCATTCCGTAGAGCCCGAAACTTAAAACCTTAGCCAGCATATTTACCTCCTTTTACCTTAATAGACGCAGGAAAACCGGGAATCTAATGAATATAATGCCTTAGCCTGGCAACCCGCCCAAGAAAAGGCTTGCAATTTGAAGGCCTGATTATATAATACTTTAATATGAAGAAACCCCTGAGAAACATACTTATCCTGATTTTAGCGATCGCCTCTATTCTGGCTGTGGTTATGTACATTACTTCCCTGAGAGAAAATATCGCTTTACTGGAAAATCAGAAGCAAAACCTGTTGCAGGACTTAGAGAAAGAAAAGAAGTCCGTAGCGCAGTTAAGCGCTAGGAATACAGGCTTAAAGAGCTATTTAAAGGCTGCGCATAAGAAGCTCAACAGGGTAAAAGCACAAATGGGGAATTTTGATTTAAGATTATCTATACTGAGGGCGGAAAACCAGGCGCTTTCAGATGAAAAACAGAGGCTGGCTCAGGAAAATGCCAGCCTGAAAATGAAGTTTAATTCTGTTGATGAGCTCAAAAAAGCCATGCGCGAACTTAAGCGGCGCGCGAAAATAGAAGGTAACCGCGGATTTCTGATCAAAGACGGCCAGCTGACTACCCCTGCGAAGGTCAAGATAGAAGTAATACCTGTCCCCAAGGAACAATAATGAAAGAAATATTCCTGCAGTTGTCGCATAACAAGATTTTTCTCACTACCCTTTCTGCCTGGTTGATTGCCCAGGCAATGAAAGTGTTTATCGGAGTGGTGCAGAAGAAGAGGCTGGATTTCCGGCTTTTTGTCGGTACCGGGGGCATGCCTTCCAGCCACGTTGCCGGAGCAGCCTGTTTGGCCGCTTCCATAGGGCTGGAATACGGTTTTGACAGCGTGCTTTTTGCTTTAGCTGCCTCATTTGCTATTGTTGTTATGTTTGACGCTCAAGGTGTGCGCCGGGCAACCGGGAAACAAGCGCGCATTTTAAATAAAATGACCGATGATATCTATTGGCAGGGCAAGATCCATGATGGACGTTTACGCGAACTTATCGGGCATACGCCCCTGGAGGTAATCGGCGGGTTTTTACTCGGTGTGCTCATAGCGATATTGGCTCGTTAGAAGGGAGATTCAGAGTGAATAAAAAGATTTTGTTAGCAGCCGGAGCAATATTAATAACCCTTATCCTGGTATTCTCGCTGGCGGCGAGAAAAGGGAAAAATTATCTCGACGGCCAAAAGCCAGGTGGCGCCAGCGCGCAAAGCTTATTAAATGAAGCAAGAGCTTTACAGGCTAAAGGCGACCTGCCGGCCTTAAAGAGCGTATACCAGAAATTAGTAAATGATTTTCCTAATTCCGCCGAAGTAATGAACTGGCAGAAGAAGATAGACGATATCAATATTCGGCTTTTGTTTTCTCCCGCTTTGACTCCGAAGAGCGTTCTCTACGAAATAGTCCCCGGAGATACCTTGACTAAAATCGCCCGGAAGTTTAAAACTACTCCGGAACTGATCAAGAAGAGCAACGGACTCAGCGACGATAAGATCATCCCGGGAAGAAAAGTTAAAGTCTGGAACGCGCCTTTTGGCATCGTCGTAGATAAGTCCCAGAATATCCTGATCCTGAAAAGCGACGAAGAGATAATTAAAACCTACATTGTATCCACGGGCAAGGATAACTGTACGCCTGTCGGAAATTTCAAGATTACCTCCAAACTGATAAACCCTACCTGGTTTAAAACCGGCGCGGTTGTTCCCCCGGAAAGCCCCGAAAATATTCTGGGTACGCGCTGGATGGGGCTGGACAGGCCCAGTTACGGCATACACGGCACAACCGAACCCCAGAGCTTAGGCAAGCAAGCTACCCAGGGTTGCGTGCGCATGTCTAACCAGGAAGTAGAAGAACTTTATACCATAATCCCTATCGGCACAGAAGTAACCATCGTTGATTAAATAATTAAAACATGGCCGGATTAGATTTTGAAAAACCCATTTTTGAGTTAGAAAAGAAGATCCAGGAACTTAGGCATTTTATCTCGGATAAAAGAATAGACCTTTCTTCCGAAGTCAAGCGCCTGGAGGACAAACTCGAACATCTTAAAAAAGATACCTATACCAATCTTTCTGCCTGGCAGAGGGTGCAGCTGGCCCGCCATCCCCAGAGGCCGTATACCCTGGATTATATCAACCTGATCATGTCGGATTTCATCGAGTTGCACGGAGACAGGCTTTTTAGCGACGACAAAGCTATTGTCTGCGGGCTGGCTAAATTAGATAAACAGAAAGTAGCGGTCATCGGGCACCAAAAAGGCAGGGATACTAAAGAAAATCTCA
>JBAZIT010000150.1:0-3318 GCA_041651675.1 Candidatus Omnitrophota bacterium
TCCGGACAGTACTGATACAACATCGCGTATGGCATCTATCTTCCCTTTGTCATAACGTTCAAGCTCAGCGGTGGGCGTTAGCCCGTCCGCTGAAGCGCCTTGTGTACGCCCGGCATGGGCGTGAACTTATGGGGTGCAAGTCCCCTATACGTGAATCCTGTTAATGTTTCAAAGTTAAGAGACATTAGCAAAAGTATTAGCCGAAGGCAAGGGCGGAATCGCGAGAGACCGTCCGAAGGAAGCCGGAGTGCAAAACGATGAGCCGACGAACAGAAACAGCATACAAGGCTTAGTCTCCGGGCAAGTCAGCACAACATGACAAAGCCCGGGATTCAGGAGACAGGGTAAATGCTGCGGTTGCATCGGGACAGTTCACGCTCTTATCCGGGGAGACCTGCCCGACGTGGGGTCGTATCGTACGACAGCGCTCTGCATGGCAACATGCAGGGTGATCGGGCAGGAGTCAGCAGAGGCCATAGTAGGCATGGAAGCTGCCATTCTTGACGGTATGGTGGTTGGAAACGAGCCTGGTGAATAATAAAAGCTGGGAGGTCTCATTCTGTCGAAGGGCCAAACTCAAATTATGGGGAATCGTCCATACATGCTCCGTTGCGCGATGAACCCGACCGGGGGAGCGAATTAACGGGCGCGGCGTAAGGAATCCGATCCTCAAGTATCAGCTCGCAGTGGCCGTCATTTATTTAAAGAGTTGCGAGGGATATTTAAGCCGACTACGGTCCGCTTGTCTTTGGGAACCGCCCGGTGCGGACCCGCACGCCGGGTGGTGTGGGGAGGGGGAGAGAAAAACTCCCCCTTACCCGATTAGGCAAAAATAAATCTGTCCCCTTTATTTCCTCTAGCAAGCTATTGATTTTTCCCCGTCCCATTGTTTTTTAATGAAAACCTTAATCCTCTGATATGTGTACCCCAAGGCTATGGAGTAATTTCAATATTGGTTCGTTATTTAAACTAGATACTACACCATACAAACTTGGAATCATTACATATGGTATCGTACCATCTTGATTTTTTAAATGATGTTGAGGAATATATACAGGTTGAAAACGTGAGCAGAAGGCATGAACACACCCGGTTTCGCTGGCAACAATGGGACCACCACTGTTCCCATAATTTAGAGCCTTATCTAAAACATAATGCTTTGGATCAGAAGCTGTCATTATCATTTGTGTCTTATCAAGGTCAGAAGAAACTACGGCAGAAGTAAGACGGGGGCTGAGCTGCGTACTTCCAATAATTGCACTTTTACTTTTTTGTGTTTGGCCAGTGGAAAGAGGGTATCCAAAGGAGTAAACAGGTTCGCCCATTTCAAGTTTTCGCAAAGAAATATTTATGTAGGGAAATTCATCTTTGCCTTTCAGCCATTCCTTATTTGAATTTTTTTCAAAATCGACCTTGAGAAGAGCAAAATCATATTGCAAAAGGACATGCTCCAATGTAATGAATTGGCATAGAGTTGAGCCAAAACCGCTCGGCTCCTTCGTCAGCCAGGCTTTATCAATATCATCTCTCTGTTCGTTATTAGCGGCTTCAGCTTCTTTAATGACATGGGCTGCAGTTACAAACCAACCATCAGGTGATACGAAAAAACCAGTACCTGCTGGCATTGGCATGCCATGCTGAGCTTGGTTTGGAAGCTCAATGCAAAAAGTAGCCTCTCGAACAGATTTTAAAGTATTCCTAATCATAAATCATGATCACCTCTTGTAAGCATAACGATCAAGCTCACTGGCGGGGATGGAGCGCAGCGGAATCCCCGTCCAGTGCAGCGCCTTGTTATGCCCGGTTTTCACCAGAACTGCCACCATGGCTTACCTCCGCAGGCCTTCAAAGCGCGGTTGCATGCACTTCTCACTACAGGGTTTGAATGGGTAAGCCCTTCCTTGATCCAAGGGATAGAGTCCTTACCGATTTTTTGTAGGGTCTCAATGGCTGCTTCTCTTAGAGCCTTTGCTTCGGAGAAACCAGTGTTTTCGTAAGCACCGGCCGAATCAGCGAGCACATCAACTACAGGTTTAACGGCTTCGGCTTCACCAATGGACCCCAGCTTCACCACAGCGACTCTGAGTTCTGCCATGAGTTGACGTGATTTCGTCCAATCTTGGGCAAGTGCGGCTCCAGTGATCGCCCGATTCAGTTCGTTCACATGCACGATAAGTTTGGAGAGTTCACCTTTGGGTGCCTCTCTCCCTGTTGAACTGAAGTACTCGGAAACAGCGGTCATGATTGTTGCAGTCAGCTCTCTTGGCCCGCATTCTGCAGCCAAAAACTTGCTGCTGTCTTCTGGGTGTGCGACAACAAATGCGAACCTCATTGCACCAGAACCGCCTTGTATCCATATGACAGCTTCGGCCTGATTCGTGTTCTCAACCCAAGAAACCCCGCATTTCGCAAGTGTTTCGCGGATCAATCGTGTCGCTGTTTGCGGTCCGTCTATGTCCTTCTGGAAATCAACAAATAGGGACTTCCCTTTCAGCTTCGGGAGCTTTTTCCCCATCTCTGCTTGCGTATATGGATTTAGTATCCTTTCGGGAATATCGTATGACCTTCCGAGTTGTGGCACGGACAGGCGTTTTTTCTGACCGTTGGTTGACGTATTGGTTCCAACGCGGTGCATTGTGTAACCAGGACGCTCTATTACCGGAGGCATCCCAGCCTCACTGAGCACATGACGGGCTTGCTCAGGAGAACCAGATTTCAAAGCTCGTAGGATAGCTTGTTTCTGCGGGTCATTGGAACGCTGGATGGCGGCAACGGCCTCCTCAACTGAGGGGAACCTGAACGATTCTTTGAGCCGATCAACCGCCCTTTGCGTTGCTTCGTCATTGGAGTGTGCTATCGTATATTGCACTTCGTCATGGACGACTGAGATCTCGGTATCACTTGCTTTCTTCAGTACCACTACATTCGTCTCGTTGCCGAGCCTGCAACGGAGTACTTCCGCACCAGGTTCCGCCAAGAACTTTTCACGACTCTCTGGTTCGAGATAGCGGGGGAGGATTGTCCCAATTTGCATTTGGATCAGCTCGAAGGGATAGCCGATATGTCCGTTTGGGCCGAAGAAAGTCAATGTGAGGTTGTGTTCGTCATGATGCCAGCCTTCCGGCAGGTCGAAGGAGAATCCCAGGCTTTTATCTTTATAGTGCATATGGTCTCCTTTCTTCAAAGGCCTAACAAGTTATTCTGAAGTTTCTGTATATCTCCGCCAGCCAAGCCTGAATTCAGCAAGGTTCAGACCATAACCGCACAATCGCATTCTCGCGCTTATGAAACGCCGACTTCCCTATCTCATTCTAAACA
>JBAZIT010000151.1:0-3307 GCA_041651675.1 Candidatus Omnitrophota bacterium
ACGATATTGACGATCCCGATAGAAGGGATTTTCACCTGTGGACGGTAAAACAGGTAATTTAACAAGCCCATTTTATAAATTATTAAAAACGGCTTTTGCATAATCGTGCTCTCCAGTACTGCCGTCCCCGAGCAGACCAAAGCAAAATCCGCGATATTCAGGGCATCATAGGTTTTCCCCTCCACGAACTTTACCTCCAGGTCAAATTTATTGGTTATCCGGTCGTAAATTTCCCAGCTGGCTTGGCTGGGTTTAGCGATAACGAATTGCGCGTTGATCTTTTGATGGATGAGCTGCGCTGCCTTAAGCATTACCGGCAGTATTTTCTTTATCTCTTGTTTACGCGAGCCCGGCAGGAGCGCGATGACCAGCCTGTCTTTGGTAAAGCTTAATTTATGCATTAATTCGTCTTTTTCCAGGCTGGGCTTGACAATATCCAGCAAAGCGTGTCCGACAAACTCCGCATTCACGCCCTGCTTCCTATAGAATTCTCTTTCAAATTCAAAAAGAACGATCATTTTCCGGACATATTTCTTAATGGTTTTTACCCTGCCCTGGCGGGAGGCCCAGACCTGGGGGCTGACATAATAAATAGTAGGGATGCGGTTATTGATCGCTTTAGCCAGGCGCAGGTTAAATCCGGAAAAATCCACGAAGATTATCGCGTCGAATTTTCCCTGCCGCACTTTTTCTAAAATCAAGTCTTTAAGGATAAAGAATCTGGGAAGTTTTTTGAGGACATCGAAAAAACCCATGACACTCAAACCCTTAGTGTCATAGATTATTTCAACGCCTGCCTGGGCCAGCAGGGAACTGCCTACGCCGGATATCTTTATTTCAGGATTTAATTTCTTTATTGCGCTGGCTAAAGCGCTGGCGTGCAGTTCGCCCGAAGGCTCGCCGCAGATGATCAGGATTTGTTTCTTTGCCATATTTGGTTTTGGATTTCCAAGGCCACTTTCAGCGCGCTGCGGGCAACCTCACCCGACACAAGAGGTATTTCATGCTTGGCCACGCAGTCAACAAAGGCCTGTAATTCTTTTTGCAGGGGTTGTTCTTTTTCAATCGGCAGGTTTTCCTTGGAGATCTTCAGGAGGCCTTTGCGGTAGACCCAGGCCTCGGCGTCCTTATAATCCAGCGAGATGTAGGTGTTTTCCTGAAAGATGCGGATCTTGCGCATAGTTTCATCGGAGATCCGGCTGGCAGTAAGGTTAGCCACGCAGCCGTTCTGGAAAGTGATCCGGGCGTTGGCAATATCTTCAAAGGAGGTAAGCACATTTATACCCACGGAATCAATGCGTTCAACCGGCGAAGCAACCAACCCCAGGATTATATCTATATCGTGGATCATGATATCCAGGACTGCGCCGACATCCAGCGAGCGGTTAGGAAAAGGGGAGAGGCGGTGGCATTCAATAAATTTCGGGTTTCGGATTATTTTCTGGGTAGCGCTAAAGGCGGAGTTAAAGCGCTCAATATGCCCGACCTGCAGGACTAAGCTGTTGTCTTTGGCTATTTTGATCAGGTTATCTGCTTCTTCTAAGGTAGGGGTAAAAGGTTTCTCAACTAAAGTATGGATATTGTGCTTCAGGAAATCCGAGGCTATTGCGTAGTGTAATTTAGTGGGTACAGCCACGCTGACCGCATCTACTTTGGTGAAAAGTTCACGGTAATCCGCATAACCCGGGACATTCAGGCTCTGGCTGATTTCATTCAAGCGGTTCTTGTTCGTGTCCGAAATACCTGCGAGCGAACAACCGGAGAGCTCCTTGTATATTTTGGCATGGATACTACCCAAATGCCCCACTCCGATCACTCCTACCTTTAATTTATCCATAAAATGAATGATAGCAAATCGCCTGCAGCATTGCAACTATAATCTTAGCGTCTGGCTTGCCCTGTTCGAAGCCAATCCAGCCTCTAAAGATAATCCCATTTCTATTTCTGTTGTAAATCATATTAGCCGTGTTAAAATACAATAAAATGAGCCAAAGAAAGAAAGCCTTTACTCTTATTGAATTAATTATCGTCGTAGTAATCATCGGTATCCTCGCCCTGGTCGCCATACCGCGCTATTTTGCTAATGTAGCCAAAGCCCAGAAAACACAGGTGTATGCTAATCTTAATGCTATACTACGCGTCTCAAAGGAGTACTATGCAGCTAATGGTGCTTGGCCTGCATACGGGGTTTTCCCCATTATAGTGACTATTGATGGAGAGGCTGTTTCTCAAATTTCCAACCCTTCCAACAGCCAATGGATTTATACTTCAGCTTGCCAAGGCGCTAACAGTGATATTTGGGCTTACAAACAGCCGGGCAATTCTTGCTACTATGGGATATATTGTGGCAATGGAGCGACTTACCAATCATGCACACCATAGGCTATGTTTCTACAGCAAAAACCGGATATGGAAAACGGGAGTCAGGATTATTTTTCTCAAATAAAAAAATGAGCCAAAGAAAGAAAGCCTTTACTCTTATTGAATTAATTATCGTCGTAGTAATCATCGGTATCCTCGCCCTGGTTGCTATACCGCGCTATTTTGCTAATGTAGCCAAGGCTCAAAAATCACAAGTAGTAGCTAATATGGACGCTATGCGACAAGCGTTGTTGAGTTATTATACAGTTTATGGCGTTTATCCTGCTGACCAGGCCTGGCCCGTAAAAGTCATTCTTGACGGAGATACTATTGTCAATATGAGCAATCCTGATTCTTCCAGCGCGAACTGGTACTATTATTGGGGACCATCTTCAACAGCATGCCCGCCCAGCTTGGCCATAGTTGCTTCCAAGCAACCGGGCGGCACATGTTTTTATTATATGTGTGTGGATTCAAGTAGTTTGGCAGCGTCTACTTGTACTCCTTAGAACCACTACTAAACCCCATTTTTTAGAACCTTACCAATACGAAAAGGATACCTAAATTATTTTCCATTGATGTCCTTTAGCGGGATGGTGACGTTAGCGGGTGACGCGGAAGAGGGGCTTCCCCGTTCCGAGGACAAACTTGCCCGCAGGAATGGGGAGACTTCCGCGGCAGGACCCGCCAAAATACAGGCCCCGCGTAAGATCAGCAATGAAAACAAGAAATTAGGCAATAAAAAAGTTGCCAGGGGCTGCCAGATATGCTACAATACTTTTCCTTTTGGGAGGCCTGCCCTTATAGCAGCCAGAAAGTAAAAAAATGCGCGATTATTTGAAGTTATTAAGGTTTATTAAGCCCTATTTGGGGATGTTTTCCCTGGCTACCGTCTGTATGGTGTTTTCGGCCATATTTGACGGGGTTTCTTTGGCCATGATGGTGC
>JBAZIT010000152.1:0-3289 GCA_041651675.1 Candidatus Omnitrophota bacterium
AGATCAAAGAAGCCAAATCTTCCAAAGAAGAAGAGTTTGTTAACCTGATCAAGCTGGCCTTAAAGACGGATAAAGGCACGCGCACGGTCTGGGGCACGCTTTCCGGGAATAAACAGGCCCGGATCGTCAAAATAGATGAATATTACGTAGAGCTCTATCCCGTTGGTGAAATGATCTATATCGAGAACTGGGACCGGCCGGGTTTGATCGGCAGCCTGGGTACTGTTTTGGGCAAACATAATATTAATATCGCGGCGATGACTTTCGGCCGCGATAAGCCGCAGGGTAAGGCGATCAGTGTTTTGAACGTAGATAGCCCGGTATCGGCTGAACTGGCGGATAAGCTTAAAAATATGGAGAATATTTTAACCGTTAAGGGGATCAGGGTATGAAAAAAATAATTATCGCGATTGCGTTCGCAGTGCTTTGCGGAGTATCTTTAGTTACTGCTAATCAGGCCTGGGCGCAAGATAAAGAATTGGCGCTTATTTACAGCGGAGAGACGCACGCAGCGCTCTATCCCTGTGATTGCCCGGCTGAGCCGGATGGGGGATTGAGCCGCAGGGCAACCTTGATCAAGCAGTTGAGAGAAAAACATCCCGATTCCCTGGTTTTGGATTCGGGTAATTTCTTCAGCGGCGGGCTGCTTGACCAGAACACGCAGAACACACAGTTAGATATGCAGCGCGCCAGGGTCAACCTGGCTGCCCTGGGATTAATGAGATACGACGCCCTGGCTGTCAGCGATGATGAGTTCAATTTTGGCGAAGATTTCTTAAAAGAGAATATCAATAAGGTAAAATTAAATTATATTTCGGCTAACCTGAAGTTTGAAAATATAGCTCCTTACGTTATTAAGGAAATAAAGGGCCTCAAAGTAGGCGTAATCGGCCTGACTAACCCCGGGGTAAAACAGAAAGCGGCAGGGGTAAAATTTATTCAGCCCAGGACAGCTGTAGAGACGGCGGTAAAAGAGTTAAAGGCTAAAGGCGCAGCGCTGATTATCCTTTTAAGCAATCTCGGGGAAGAGGAAGATTTAAAAGTTATCGCGAATATTCCGGAAATTGCTGTTGTCATCGACGGGCATAACCGCAAAGGCAATGAATTATTCGCTAAGACAAAAAGCGCGGTAATCTTAAGGCCGACCTGGCAGGGCCGCAGGTTGAATAAGGCTGTTTTGAATATTAAGGGCAACAAGATAGATAAAGTTAGCGTGGAAGATATAAGGGTTTCCGATAAGCTCAGCGATGACCCGGCTGTCCTTTCCATACTGCCGCTCTGTTTTTCGGATAATGAATGTAAAAAAGAAGGCATGGTCGGCGCCTGCCAGAACGCCGGCTCTAGTAAAGCCGGATGTTCTTTCAGTAAGGCAGCCAGGATCAATCTTACGGTAATTACTCCCCGGGAATGTTCCAGCTGCAATACCGATCCGGTAATCAATTTTCTCAAAAAAAAGTTCCCCGGTTTAGTAGTTTCCTATATTTATTACCCGGACAAAAAAGCGGAGAAGCTGGTTAAGAAGCTGAAAGCAACCGGCTTGCCGTTATATCTTTTAGGCAAAGAAGTAGAGCGGGAAAAGAACTTTCCCAATTTTAAAGTTTCTTTAGAGCAGAAAGGCGATTTTTACATGTTAAAGCCCCAGGTCAGCGGCATGGGTTATTTTCTCGGCCGCCAGCTGCAAAAAGGCAAGTTAGACCTGTTTATCAGCCTTTTTGATAAAGATGCCGCCTGGATACTGGGCATGATCGGTGAGTTCAAGCCCGCGGTGCACTTTTTAGCTGCTATCCACGGCGATAAAATAGATACCTTGCACGGCGATCCCGAGGCGGAAGAAGACCTGCGCGCGGTGTGCGTGCAGAAATATTATCCGGAGGGCTTTTTAGCTTACCTGGCCTGCCGGGCCAAGAATATAAAGAGTTCCTGGTGGGAAGATTGCGCCGGCGGCATGGATCCTGGAAAAATAAAATCCTGCAGCCGCGGGCCTGAAGGGCAAGCTTTATTGAAAGAGAATTGCTCCCTGGGCCAGGAGCTTAAGATCATGTTCGGGCCGACGTATCTTTTGGATAACCGCGAGGTTTTTTCTTCCAAAGGCGCGCTGCCGAAAGAGGAATTAAAAAAGAAGATTAAAAAATAGTTAATAAAGATTACCGCAAGGAGCTAAATATGGCTAAACCTAAAATTTACTTAATTGACGTTACTAACCGTGACGGCGTGCAGACATCGCGTATCTGCCTGTCTAAACTGCAAAAGACCATGATCAATCTCTACCTGAATGAGATGGGAGCATTCCAGTCCGAATTCGGATTTCCCCTGACCCGCCATGAGACAAATTATCTGAACGCCAACCTGGAGCTGGTCAAAAAAGGGGCTTTAACTCCGATAAGGTTAGAAGGATGGCTCAGGGCTACGCCGGATGACGTAAAAAATTCCCTTAAGCTTGTGCCGCACTTAAAACACGTGAACCTTTCCATATCTACTTCCGACCAGATGATCGTCCATAAATTCAAGGGCAAGCTGGACCACCAGTCAGTGATCGGGGAGATGGTTGAAGCAGTCAAGGCAGCAGGCCATTTGGGCGTGGAGTCTGTCGGCGTGAACGCGGAAGACGCCTCGCGAACTGATATAAGTTATCTGGTTAAATTTGCCCAGGCAGCTAAAGACGCCGGTGCGGTCAGGATCCGTTACTGCGATACCTTAGGATGCGATACGCCTTTTTCGATCTATGAAAGAATAAAATTATTGACTGAAGCGGTCAGCCTGCCCATCGAAGTGCATTGCCATAATGACTTAGGCCTGGTTGTGGCAAATTCCATTGCCGGAGCAAAAGCAGCCAATGATGCCGGATGCGACGCCTATATCAATACCTGCGTTAATGGAATGGGCGAACGCGCGGGCAACGCCGACCTGGTCTCGGTGATCCTGGCGATAAAATACGGCAACGACATGAAAAATTACCAGCTGGACAGCCGGGTAACCTTGAAGACCGCCTGGAAGCTTTGTAAATACGCCTCTTATGCTTTTGGCGTGCCTATTCCGATAAATCAGCCGGGAGTAGGCGCGAATGCCTTTGCCCATGAATCGGGGATCCACGCGGATGGAGCGCTTAAAGACAGGCGTAATTACGAACTTTACGATTACGAGGAATTAGGCCGGGGCGAGCCCGAGATAATTGATACGGGCCGTAAGATCACCGCCGGTGAGTATTCCGGGATCAAGGGTTTCCGGAACGTCTATGATAAACTGGAGGTCGCTTTTAAAGATGACAGCGAGGCGACCGAAGTCCTGGAGT
>JBAZIT010000153.1:0-3282 GCA_041651675.1 Candidatus Omnitrophota bacterium
CGGCGCTCGATCCTGCCTATGGGAAGCGTCTCCAGAATAGCCAGGATATTTTCTTCCACGGTAAGCTTGCGGAATATGGATGCTTCCTGCGAAAGATAGCCGATGCCGAAGTGCGCCCGCTCATGAATAGATAAATTGGTTATATCATTATTATCAAAGACGATCTTGCCGCGGTTAGGCGGGATGATCCCGACGACCATATAGAAAGTAGTGGTTTTACCCGCGCCATTGGGGCCAAGCAGCCCGACGATCTCCGAGCGCTTGACCATAATGTCCACGCCCTTGACTACTTCCCGGCCGTTATAGGATTTACTTAAACCCTGAATTTCCAATAGATGCATTTTCTAAGCCCCCTAAACCCTCTGTAGAATAGAAAACCAACTTTGGCCTGCCGCTTAAAATTACCTTGCTGGTGACGGCATTATATACCGCTTCCTCGCTATAAGAAGTGTTTTCCCCGCGGACGATCCGCACATTGCCCCGGGCAACTATCTGGTCGATCTTGCTGTTGCCCATAAGCTGATTGGAGTCGCTTCCCTTAGGCTTACCTTTACCGGAACTGAAATAAATATCCATTCTGTCGCTATAGATCGTCAGGTCAGGCCGCTCTACTTTGACATCCTTATTAAAGGTAGCGATATTCTTTTCATAGTCTACTTCCAGCGACCCTTCGCAGGTGATCGTGGTTTTATCCTTTCCCCCTAAACCGGCAGGATCAACCGAGCTTTTCAAGGAAGGATGGATATCTACCTTGACATCTTTATTTAAAGCTATCTTCTTAAGGTTCGGTTCGCCGTGCGCGCCGACAGCGGTAATATTTATATTATCTTTGGCTATATTCACCCTGTCTTTAGTAGTGACCAGCTGGTTCTTCCTGTCCCAATCCATGGAATCGGTGGTTAGGCGCGCGCCCTTGGAGGTAGTGATCACCACGTCTTTTTCCAAATGGACTTTACCGCTGGCTTTATTGAAATCGCCGGTCTTGGCGGTAAGATTTACGTCTTCGTCTTTACCGTATAAATTACCGTTGACATCTTTTAATTTGACTTCATCCGTGAATATATCCGCGGACTTACCGGCTATATCCCAGCTTTTCTTGCCTTTATCACCGTAACCTGACAGGGAAAAATCTCCGATCTGCTGGTCTGATTCCTGGCTGTCCGCAGCAGCGCCAAAGGCGAGGCTGGAAAACAGGAAAAATATAAAAACAAACGCCGCTGCTTTAAGCTTCATAAAACCTGACGATCTCTTCCCATTTACCCTTAGCCTTAAGGATTAATTCGGCGACTTCGCGCACCGCGCCCCGTCCGCCGTGATTGATGGTTATGTAACCGGCAACCTGCTTGATCTCGGGACAGGCATTAAATACGGCTATCGGCAAGCCCACGATCTTCATCAGCCCCAGGTCCACCAGGTCGTCCCCCATAAAACAAACTTCCTCCGGGGTTACGCTGTATTTTTTGACAATTTTAGCCAGGATCGCGCTTTTAGGCGAAACATCCGCAAAAACTTCGGCTATGTGCATATCGCGCGCCCGCGGCTCGATAGCTCTTGAGCGTTTGGCAGTAACAATAATCACCTTGATCCCTGCCTTATACAAGGCGTAAGCTCCCATCCCGTCATGCACATCAAAAAATTTTGAATCCCTGCCCTTAGAATCGTAGATGATCCGGCCGTCAGTCAAGACGCCGTCCACGTCCAGAAGCAGGATTTTTATTTTTCCGGCGCGCGCTCTTAATTCTTCTTTAAATGTATTCTCGGGCATTTCTTTATACCAATCCTGCCTTTAAAAGGTCCTGCACGTCCAGAAGGCCTACCGGACGCCTGTTTTTATCAACCACCGGCAATTCATCGATCCTCTTCTCCCGCAATATGCGCAAAGCCTCTAAAGCCAGCATATCCCGGTAAACAACAGTAGGATTTCTAGTCATCACCTCTTTTATCCGGCGTAAAGCCAGGTCTCTATCTATCTCCACATGGCGGCGCAAGTCGCCGTCGGTAAATATCCCGGTTAATTTTCCTTTTTTATCCACGACCGTAGCTGAACCGGCGCGGGCCTGGGTGATCTTAAGCAGGACTCTGGAAACTTTTTCTTCCTCCTTGACAATAGGATTAGCCGGGCCTGAGCGCATAATATCTCCCACGCTTAAAAGCAGGCGCCTGCCTAAAGCTCCGCCGGGATGGAAAAAAGCAAAATCCTTTTCCTTAAAGCCTTTTAATTCCAGCAGGCATACGGCTAACGCGTCGGCCATGGCCAGGGCTGCCGTGGTCGAAGCCGTAGGAGCCAGGCCTAAAGGACAGGCCTCTTTCTTAACCGAAACATCCAACACTACGTCACTGTATTTTGCCAGAATGGATTTAACATTTCCGGTAAGAGCAATGATTTTACAGCCTATCTTCTTTAGTAAAGGCACCAACTGCTTCATCTCCGCGGTTGAGCCGCTGTTAGAGAGTATAATCACTACATCGTCGCTGGTTACCTTGCCCAGGTCTCCGTGAATAGCCTCGGCAGTATGCAGGAACAAACTCGGGGTACCGGTGGAAGCCAGGGTCGCGGAAAATTTCTGGGCGATGATCCCGGTCTTGCCCATACCGCTGA
The DNA here is from genome assembly GCA_041651675.1 of Candidatus Omnitrophota bacterium. Lineage (GTDB taxonomy): Bacteria > Omnitrophota > Gorgyraeia > Gygaellales > Profunditerraquicolaceae > UBA6233. The sequence goes on from JBAZIT010000153.1 coordinate 2,600, forward strand.
CAATAGCCCGGCCCCTGGTCTTAAAAATTATATTCACGGCAGTTTTGAAATTGCTGCCCAGGCGCGCCTTGAGACCTCTTATCGCTCCGGACTCAATATCCAAAACTTCTTTTGCCCTTTTAAGCACATTTATCTTCATAACGCTTCCTCGATTGACTTAACCTGCTTTAAAAGTTTTTCCAGGTCTTTCAGATTAATCATGTTCGGGCCGTCGCAGAGAGCGCGCTCAGGGTCAGGATGCACTTCCAAGAATAAACCGTCGCAGCCAAAAGCAACTGCCGCCCGGCAAAGGCCTTCCACAAACTGGCGTTCTCCTCCCGAAGAAGCCCCTTTTCCCCCGGGGATCTGGATGCTATGCGTAGCGTCGTAGATTACGGGATATCCGAACTCCCGCATGATCTGTAAAGCCCGGAAATCCGAAACCAGGTTATTATAGCCAAAACTTACTCCCCGCTCGGTAATGATGATCTTTTTGTTGCCTACGGATTCAACTTTTCTGATGATCGGCAGGATATCCCAGGGAGCTAAGAATTGCCCTTTTTTGATGTTCACTACCTTACCGGTGCGGGCAGCGGCAAGCACGATATCTGTCTGGCGCGATAAAAACGCGGGTATCTGGATAATATCCAGGACTTTGGCTGCCTCAGCCATATCCTTAACGCAATGCACATCGCTCAATATCG
>JBAZIT010000154.1:0-3252 GCA_041651675.1 Candidatus Omnitrophota bacterium
CTTTTAATGATGTAGCCGGAGTAGATGAAGCCAAAGAAGAACTTAGAGAAGTAATTGAATTTTTAAAAGACCCCAAGAGGTTCCAGAAGTTAGGCGGGAAAATCCCTAAAGGCGTTTTGCTCGTCGGGCCTCCGGGCTGCGGAAAGACACTGATCGCTAAAGCCGTAGCCGGTGAAGCGGGAGTGCCGTTCTTTTCGATCAGCGGTTCGGATTTTGTGGAGATGTTCGTCGGCGTAGGCGCAAGCCGCGTGCGCGACCTGTTTGAGCAGGGAAGGCGCGCTTCCAAAATGGCCGGTAACAAGGGAGCGATTATTTTTATTGATGAGATAGATGCGGTCGGCCGTTTGCGTTTCTCCGGCATCGGCGGAGGCCATGATGAACGCGAGCAGACCTTAAACGCGCTCCTGGTTGAGATGGACGGATTTAATGCCATGCAAGGGCTTATCCTTATTGCCGCGACTAACCGTCCGGACACACTGGACCCGGCATTAATGCGGCCGGGCAGGTTTGACCGCACCATTATCGTGAATTTACCGGACATAAAAGGCCGGGAAGAAATACTTAAAGTCCACACGCGCAAGATCAAGCTTGCGCCGAATGTTGACCTAAAATCAGTTGCTGCGCAAAGCCCGGGTTTCTCCGGAGCTGACCTGGCTAATCTTTGTAATGAGGCAGCGCTGCTCGCCGCCAGGAACGCCAAAGAAGCGGTTGAAGAAATTGATTTTGATAAATCCGTGGAGCGGGTCTTAATGGGCCCGGAAAAGAAGAGCCACATTATGTCCAAAAAAGAAAAAGAGATCACCTCTCTTCATGAATCCGGCCATGCCTTGCTGTCTTTACTTTTACCGGAGGTCAATCCCTTAAAGAAAGTTTCGGTTATCCCGCGCGGGTTAGCCGGAGGGTACACCTTTACGCCGCCCTTAGAGGATAGGCATTATTGGACAAAAAAGGAACTAATATCGGAAATCGCCATGATGCTGGGAGGCCGCGCTTCCGAAGAAATAAATTTAAAAGAAGTAACTACCGGAGCGCAGAATGACCTGGAAATGGCTACCGGAATGGCCAGGCGCATGGTTACGCAATTTGGTATGTCGGAAAAATTAGGGCACATAACCCTGGGCCGCAGGGAAGGCCTGGTTTTCCTGGGCAAAGACATTATGGAAGAAAAAAATTACAGCGAAGAAACCGCCCGCCTGATCGATGAAGAAGTAAGGCATATAATCGAAGCAGCTTATTTAAAAGCCAAAAGCCTGTTAGAGCAAAATTTAGATAAATTAAAAACCTTATCCAGCGCCCTCCTGGAAAAAGAAGTTCTAAGCGGCGAAGAGGTCAAGAAACTGTTGGGAATAGAAAAAAATGACCTTGCCTAGAGTAAAGAGCGCGCGCATTTTAAGCGTAAGCGGAGAAAAAGACCTAAAGCAGGTTATGCGGAATATTCAGGTAGACCCTTATGGCCTGAAGATCATGCTGCCCAAAGCCCAGGGATATCTCCTGAAAATCAATGCCCTGAGTAATATTTCGGCCAATATCCTTAAACAGGAGATGCTTTCTTTAGGCGGGGATGCAGCGGTCAGCCGCGGCGCCTTAACCGGTAAAACCCGGAAAACAGATTGCCTGGTAATGGGAAGCCTGGCCCAACTCGGTAAATTGAGCGCGAAGCTGCATAAGCAGCCCTTTGGCCTGAGTGGCCTGGCTGAGGAGCTAAGCCTGGCCTTAAAAAATTACCGCCAGAAAAACCTTGTCCTGAATTTAGGCCGATACAAGCTTAACCTCGGAGCGCGTTCGCATATAATGGGAGTTGTCAATGTCACGCCGGATTCCTTCAGCGGTGACGGGCTGGAAGATAAACGTAAGGCAGTTGAATACGCGGAAAAATTAGTGAGTGAGGGCGCAGATATCCTGGATGTAGGAGGAGAATCTTCCCGCCCCGGCGCAAAACCGGTTTCGGTTAAAGTTGAGCTTTCCAGGGTTATACCCATAATCAAGGAATTGGCTAAGAGGATTAAAGCGCCTATATCTATAGATACCTGGAAACCTGAAGTCGCCCGGCAGGCATTGGATAACGGAGCAAGCCTGGTTAATGATATTACCGGTTTAAGAAATATAAAGATTGCTAAAATCGCCGGCCGTTATAAAGCCGGGGCAGTGATCATGCATATGCAGGGTAAACCGCGCTCAATGCAGAAGAATCCCCGCTATGCATCTTTGATCGATGAGATCATCGCGTACTTAGCCGAAGCTATAGACAGGGGAATAGCCGCAGGTGTAGCTGAAGAAAGCATGATCGTTGATCCGGGTATTGGTTTTGGTAAAACCCCGGAACATAACCTGGAAATACTCAAAAGATTAAGAGAATTCAAGGTTTTTGGGTTACCAATCCTGGCGGGCACATCCCGTAAAGCATTTATCGGTAAAATATTGAATGTCCCTCCTAAGAATAGGGTCTTTGGAACAGTCGCTTCCTGCGTTGTGGCTTGCGAAAACGGGGCAAATATCGTCAGGACCCACGATGTTAAGGCAGTAAAACAAGCCTTATTAATCCGGGACAGTATAAACCAATGAATGTAACCGAAATTTTCATCAATTGGAAACCGATAGTCGAAATATTGATTTTATGGTTTGTTCTTTATCAGGTAATGCTTTTTTTTGAAGGCACGCGAGCCATACAAGTTGTGCGGGGGATAGCGCTTATCCTGGTTGCTTTCTTCTTTTTCCAAAAACTGGGCCTGGAAAGATTAGATTGGTTGTTCAGGAATTTTTTTGCGACTTCAGTTATTGCTCTTTTAATTATCTTTCATCCTGAAATCAGGCAGGGGCTGGCACGGCTGGGCCAGCGCAATCCTTTTGTGAGCGCTATGGATGAAGAGGAGCTTGACCAAATGCTTAAAGAAATATGCAAAGCGGTAGAGAGCCTTTCCGATTATAAAATCGGGGCGTTGATCGCCGTAGAGATGAATGACCCGCTCTCAGGATATGTGGAGAGCGGGGTGTTGGTTGACTCCAAGGTTTCTTCGGAGTTGATCCAGGCGATATTTACCCCGAATAACCCGCTGCATGACGGCGGAGTGATCATCCAGCGCGGAAGAATCACTAGCGCAGGAGCGCTCTTTCCGCTTGCGCAAAGAATGGATATAAACCGCATATTCGGCACGCGCCACCGGGCTGCCTTAGGCTTAAGCGAAGATACCGACGCGGTGATCATTGTCGTTTCCGAGGAAAGGCAGGATATTTCCCTGGTTTACCGGGGGAAGC
>JBAZIT010000155.1:0-3239 GCA_041651675.1 Candidatus Omnitrophota bacterium
CTTTCCCAGGCGTAAATACTGGAGGAGCTGTAGATCATTACTACTCCGATGCACATGAGGATCACGGCAACGGTAAATAAATTTATCCTGATATTCCGGACCATATTTAAACCTTAACCTTGTCTAAGCCCGAGACGATAGCCTTAAATGACCTGCCCCTGTCTTCATAATCGGAGAACATGTCAAAGCTCTTGCACATCGGCGAGAATAAAACGCAGTCTCCCGGAAGGCCAAGGCCGTAAGCTTTTTTTACCGCCTCTTCCAGCGTCGCAGCCTCCAGCGTAGCGATCACCCCGGAAAATGCCTTTTTTATTTTTTCTTTTGCCTCTCCGATAACAATAGCCGCCTTTACTTTTCCGGCTGCCAGTTCCGCAACCTGGCTGTAATCATTCCCTTTTTCCCTTCCCCCGGCGATCAAAATCAGAGGCCCGTTTAAATTATTCAGCGCCCAGACAGTAGCCTCGGTAGTCGTAGACTTGGAATCATTGATAAAGCGCACTCCGTTAATTTTAAGGACTTCTTCTAAACGGTGTTCTACGCCCTGAAACCCTTCGAATACCTTCATTACCAGCTCTTTATTTATGCCGAGTATGCCAGCCACGCTCAAGACCGCTGACTGGTTCGGGTTCAGCCCTTTCTCTTTACGGAAATAGACGACCCCTGATCTTGCCTCTCTGGCTAAAGAGCGGATAGCCGGATCATCATAATTTAAAACTGCGTAATCCCCGGCGTCCTGGTTTTGGAATATCCGTTTTTTAGCCGCCAGATAATCCGCCACATCTTTATAACGGTCAAGATGGTTACGGCTTAAATTTAGAAGAACGCAGATCTTGGGCTTGAACGCATTTATATATTCCAGCTGGAAAGAACTGACCTCCAAAGCTACAAAATCCCCCTCCCGCATCTTTTCTACTTCAGAACAAAAAGGCCTGCCGATATTACCGCAGGTAAACGCTCTTTTTCCTGCGGCGGCAAGTACTTTTCCGATCAGGGTAGTGACTGTAGTTTTGCCGTTAGTCCCGGTTACGGCAATAACTTGCGCCGGGCAGAGCCTCCAGGCCAACTCAATTTCGCTAATTATCGGGATATTCTCCTGCTTAGCCCAAACAACAGGCAAGGCCTGATCGGGAACACCGGGAGAGATAACAATAATATCCTTGCCTTTGACAAAATCCCGCGAGTGTTTACCCAACTCTACTTGTATATCTTTTGATTTCAACTGACCGAGGAAGCGGCGGGTGTTGGCATTATCCTGGTTGTCCGTAACCGAGACTTTTACGCCTAAATCATAAAGCAGATTTGCCGAAGCCGCGCCGCTGCGCGCCAGGCCCACGACTAGAACCTGCTTCCCTTTAAAATAATCCTTATTCTTCATGGAATAGGTTAACGGATCTTTAAAGTCACTATTGTCAGGAGCGCCAGCAGGGCCGCAATGATCCAGAACCGGACAATGACTTTATTTTCCGACCAGTTGAGAAATTGAAAATGATGGTGGAGCGGCGCGATCTTAAAAATACGTTTCTTGGTCAAACGGAATGTTCCCACCTGTAAAATCACGGATAATGCCTCGACGACAAATATGCCGCCCACGATAACTAAAAGTAATTCCTTGCGGATCAATAAAGCCACTGTCCCCAGCGCCCCGCCTAAGGCTAATGAACCGACATCTCCCATAAAAATAGATGCCGGATAACAGTTAAACCACAGGAAGCCTAAACCCGCGCCCAGGATACTGGCGCAGAAAACCGTCAATTCCCCGCTGCCCTTGATATACGGGACAAGCAGGTATTCGCTGAGTTTGATATTGCCTGAAACATAACTTAAGATACTGAAAGTTAAAGCAACCATAACCACAATACCGATAGCCAGGCCATCCAGCCCATCGGTAAGGTTCACCGCGTTAGACGTACCGGCTACAACCAGGATCACGAAGATTATATAGAGTCCGTCTAAATCCAGGGAGATGTTCTTCATAAACGGCACATCCAGCTTCAGGCTGTTCTGGAAACTGATCAAAAAAACAATTCCCAGGAGCAAACCCAGGATCACCTGGCTGAGCAATTTCGCCCTGGCGCTCAGGCCCTTGGATTTATTCTTGACCTGCTTCAGATATCATCGGCAAAACCGGTTATCCCCAGCCAGATGGTGCTAAAGAGGACTACCCAGATATACTTGTTGGAAAGATCAGCCCATAAAAGCGTAGAGGCGACCACTGCCGCCAATATAAGCAACCCGCCCATAGTCGGGGTATCGGCTTTAGAACGATGCAGGTCATCCAGCTTCAGGCTGTCGCCCTTGTTGATCTTTTCCCCGACCTTTAAGGCTTTTAACCTCCTGATAATGACCGGCCCGAGTAATAAACTGATGATAAAACTGGTAAGCACTGCCATGCCCGCGCGAAAAGTTATGTAACGGAAGATATTAAAAGCAGAAATTATATCGTGGAGCGGATAGAGTAGATTATAGAACATCTAGATTTTAAGGACCTCTTCCATTTTCATCCTGCGTGAACCCTTGAGTAGAACGATATCTTCCGGGCCTGCGCCCGCTTCATCCAACAGGATCCTGCGGGCCTCAGCCGCGGAGCCGCAATTGAATATTTTATTTTTGGCGCGGATATTTTTATTTAAACATTCCCGGCTAAGCTGGCCCACTGTTATCAAGGTATCGGCAACCCGGAGCGCGTCTCTTATGGCTCGAGCGTGTAAAATCCTGCTGGAGGCGCCTAACTCCAGCATATCGCCCATTACAAAAATCTTCTTTCCGGTAACAGAAAAATTCTCTAAAACCCCCAAGGCTTGCTTTAACGAAAGAGGGTTGGAGTTATAGGTATCATCAATGAATTTTATCCCCTTTATCTCTATAAAATTAAGCCTGCTTTTGGGGAGGTCAAAGCCGGCTAACCCGCGAGAGATATCCCGGTAGGTCAAGCCGAAGATCCTAGCCGCCGCTACAGCCAAAAGGCTATTGTAGATATTATAATACCCTAATGTCTTTAATGCAAATTTAAATCTTTGGTTTACCTTAAAAGCCGGCCGGCCGCGTTTGAAGCTGATCCCGGAGGCAAAAAAATCACTTTTTTGTTTTAATCCTACACTTAAAACAAGGGGGGATCTTGTTTTTTTAAGCGCTATTTTCCTTAAGATAAGGTCATCTGAATTCACTATGGCAATAGCGGGTTTTTGTAAAGCCTTCAACAGGCTGTACTTTTCCTGGAATACGCCGTTTAAGCTTTTAAA
>JBAZIT010000156.1:0-3230 GCA_041651675.1 Candidatus Omnitrophota bacterium
CCTTGTATGACTATTGGCTCGCGAATCGCGCGCGCATCACTGGAGACTCGCGCGAGTATGATGTAAAACTCGCGCGCGAAGTATTATATCGCGAGAAATTGGAAGTCGGAACATTTCGCCCAACGGTCGCCATTGGCATCTTTGAACTTGCGCGCCAATACATATTTAGTCACGCGCGTACTGTTGAGTGGGTGCTTAATCCATGCGCGGGATGGGGTGACAGACTGATTGGCGCGATGGCATATGGTGTGCGCGGAATTGTTGATGTTGATCCAAATCCGGCGCTTGGGCGCGAATACGAGCGCATAGAGCAATGGGCGCGAGAAATGCGCAACGCTGATGAAACTAATGCATCCACATCCTCGCGCGCAACAACTGAGAGACGGTATTTCGCGCAACCCTTCGAAGATGTACCAGAACATGCATTGCGCGAGGCGTTGCGCGAGATTGGATGCACGCGCGGCGAGTTCGATCTTGCAATAATCGCGCCTCCATACTTTGATCTCGAGGTCTATGTACCAGGTCACGCGGATCAATCGATCGAGCGCTATCCGACGTTTGAGCGTTGGTATTCTGAGTTTCTTATTCCATTGATACTCAAAAGTGCGCGAGTTTTGCGTCAAGGTGGAGTCATCGCGCTAATCATCAATCAATCGCCCGACGCGCGCACTAATGAAAGCGCGCGCTTCTTGCGGCGTATGATACATGATGTGAATAACGCGCCACCGTACATGCGATATCTTGGAGTTGTATCATATGCGGAGGTTGTTGCGCAACGCGATCGAGGCATGCATATTCGCTCGCCCCAACCAATATGGATATGGCAAAAAATATGATGCGCGTTTATCTCACTATTAATCATTCTCTTTTTTGCATACTTTGATCAAGCAGAGGCTTCACACCACGATTATATGCCCACGCATAAAAGTCTTGAAAAAATATATTAGTAATTGGATCTTCGATTGTCGCATAGCCAACTCGATCATTAACCTCAATAAGAATGACTGCTGGATCGCGTGTAGATGTGTGCACAATTAAGACATCAAGTCCAAAAATATCAAACGCGCGTTGCGACTCCTTGTATGGGTGCAATTTGGCGCATTCTAACTGGTGTGCCAATGTTGCGCATATGTCTTCGAGTTGTGCATATATATCGCGCAAGTCTAGACGAACTTTACTATCTGACGATGATGGGTGAATTGCATATGCATGTGTTGGAAAGAATAATGCGCGATTTGTTGATTTTGCATGCGTATCGTGTATATCCTTATCATTATAATGTCCGCGCTCATATGGTTTTGCGGCAGTAAGAATCTTCCCACGTGGACGCGTATAGTCATCGTTGTTGTCGCGCCATAGCTCCCAAGAATCGCGCGCACGAAATGCAGGATCCGCGCGAACTAACATGTATAAGCGCAAGTGGAATTTGCGCCCATCCCAAAGATAAGGTTCATCAAAGTACTCAGAAACAATGACATTATATAAGGGTATGTGGTTACGCTCATAGTACTTCTTTGCGCGCGCAAACTCGAATGCATTTGATACGCGTAATATGTCGCGCCCACTAAAGAAACCAAGACCGGATGGACGCAAAATGTAGACGGGTGTATGTACTGATGCATGTGCGCGCGGATATTTGAACTTATCCATTTGTTCGGTTCGCGCGAAGTATAGTTCATATGCGCGCCTGTCTTCATGTGCGATCAATGCATGGAGCGACTTCTTATCTGCAATAATTGAATATGATTTGACATCAGTAACATTTTTGACGAGACAAGGAATATTATATGATAATGGATCAAAATGCCCATTGTTCCCAATACTAGTCCATACGACATCTATCATTTGATTCGCACGTGGATTAGTGACTTGACAAAAACCATGTTTGTTCATTTCCTCAATGAGAAAATGAATAGGCGAGTCTCCCATAGTTCCAAAAACGGCATATGTTCGTGTTGTATCATTATCACGCGCATGGCTATTACCCATATATAGACCACTCCCTACAACGACCGCGCACATTAACGGTATACATTTCAGAGTTACTATAATCATTATGACTAATATCAATATGATTGCGAGTAGCATGATTATATGCGATTATGTTCGGTATATCTTATAGCGTTTTGTTATGGAGTTAGTTATGTTATTATGTATGTATGCGATATATGTATTAACTTGCCATTCATTCCATCCTCATTTTTTTTGAAATTCATAATCGTTTATACAAACTCAATATAATAGCGCATACATTATTGTTAATACACTATGCATTCATCATACGAGCTCGTTTTTTTGAAATTCTAGACCGTTTCATATATATCAGTATAAACTAGCGCATCCTGTCCAATATCGCGCGCGAATATGACCGATACAACATGCGCCTCCAGTCGCGTTAATATTGCTCTCGCGCAACGTATTATGGGTAATGTTGATCTCGATTACAAAGCTATAGTTTGCGAAGATGGTCATAATGGTAAGTTGTTTGACGAAGTATATCGCGAATGTTACGCGCGAGTTGCAAAATGTAAATGGGTATCTAACGAGACGATATGCAAGATCATGCGCATGCCTCCAGAATGCGCGTGCCTGATATGCAATATAATCGGCACTTCATTAGTTGTTCCCATATGTGTTCTAGTTACTAGATTCATGATTGCGCCTACATCTGACGCGCGATTCGCATGTTTATTCGCGAGTGTTATGAATGGATCGACTATTCGCATTGCGCACGATCATGACATAGTAACTGTTATGGGTGATGCTATAGTATTATTTAGCGGCAACTACACGATTCCGGCACTAATCGCAATACTCGCCGGCGCTATGTGGCGCGAGGGTATTGATGAGATCGCGTTTCGCAAGTTCGCTATCTCGACTTCAGAATATGAGACTATTTACCATATTCGCAAGCTAACAAGAGAGCGCGCGACTGCGACTCGCGAGTAATAGTATGAAAAAAAATACATCTTTCTTTTTTCCGCAACGTTATAATATTACTCCCTATGTTCGCGCAATAACATTAGCTCCAATTGCATTCGCGAATATCCATGAGAACTCATCAGTACCAGACTCGCACATCGTATCAAATATGCATTGTTTTGCGCGAGGTGACATAACCAAATAAAGTACATTTGATTTGTCTTCACTCTCGATTCGCAAGATCGCACTTACACACGCGCATCGTTTCGCGAGTTCATACTGGCGCGCGCGAATGATTGCGCATATCG
>JBAZIT010000157.1:0-3210 GCA_041651675.1 Candidatus Omnitrophota bacterium
GTCATTTTTTTAATCGGTTTAAGGATTCTCATTATAATCAAACGCCCGATATAATAACCGAACAACAAAGTCAAAGGGATAGGGATCAATATGTAAAACAGCTTATTCTTCTGTAATAAATCCGCAGGCATAAAAAACAGCAAACCGACATATATAGACAACACAACACCTAAAACGGATGCGTATAATATGCAAATTTTGAATTTGATTGTCTTGGCGCGCATAGTTATTCCCTTAAAACATACCCTTTGCCGTGGATGGTATGTATAAGCTGTTTTTTATGCCCCTTATCGATCTTGTTGCGCAGGAAATTCATATAGACATCAATGACATTCGTGAAGCTGTCGAAATCCTCATGCCACACATGCTCAGAAATCATTGTCCTGGTAACGACATGAGTAGCATTAAATATAAGGTATTCTAAAAGCGCGAACTCCTTGCTGGTTAGCTGAATATCCTTTCCCGCTCTTGTAACTTTATGCTTAAGCTGATCCATCTCTAAGTCGGCGATTTTAATAATACCGGTTTTATCTATTTTATCCCGCCGTAATAACGCGCTGATCCTGGCTAACAGTTCCTCAAAAGCAAAGGGCTTGGCCAAATAATCATCAGCTCCGGAATTTAAACCTAAAACCTTATCTCTTACTCTGTCTTTAGAGGTTAGCATCAAAATAGGTATGCTTATTTTTCTGCTTCTAAGCTCCCGGCAGACAGTAATGCCGTCTTTAATCGGCAGCATAACATCAAGAATGATGAGGTCATACGGGTTGATTTCGGCCTGAAATAAAGCCTTTTCACCGTCATTGGCCACGTCAACCACGTAATCCTCTTCTTTTAGGCCGCGCGCAATAAAACTGGCCATTTTTATTTCATCTTCGACTAATAAAATCCTCAATTCCTACCTCCTAAATTATATCTATTGCATAGATACAGTGATATCATTCTCTAAAAGTTATGCCAGTGCCTGTTGAAAGGCCAAAAGATCTTCAGTATTTGCAAGCACCAGCAGAACATCTCCACCTTCTATAATCGTAGGCCCGGCTGGTATAATAAATTTATCGTTTCTGGAAATAAGCATAATAAGGCATTTCTCAGGAACGTTCAAACCGCGAATCATCTTACCAGCAGACCCCGAATTATAAGGAACTATTATATCCGTTAATTCTGCGTCCATCCCTTCTGTCTTTTCAAATTCAATAGGATAACTCTTCCTATTGGCCCAGGGAGCGTCCAGCTTTAACATTTTGGAGATAATCGGTATAGATGTCCCCTGAATAAGAACCGAGGCGATAACGATAAAGAAGACGATATTAAAAATAGTATCTGCCTGTGCGATACCTGCCATAAAAGGGAATGTCGCCAAGATAATCGGAACTGATCCTCTAAGACCAACCCAAGCGATCATGGCTTTTTTTCGCGTACTTATTTTAAACGGCAATAAACATAAGAATACGCTAACCGGACGAGCAACTACCATAAGAAGAAGTGTGAGCAATAATCCTGCGCCTATTAACGGGACAATATGCGAGGGAAAAACAAGCAAGCCCAATGTCACAAACATCGCAATTTGCATAAGCCAGGCCAAACCATCATGAAATCTCACAATCATTCTTTTATTCGGAAACTCTGCCTGCCCCAGCATTAATCCTGCAAGATACACCGCAAGTATGCCATTGCCTTTTAGAAAAACGGCAATTACATAAGTCAAAAGAACCAACGAAATCATAATGACCGGATATAGCCCTTCGTAGTATAATTTCAGGCGATTAATAAAGAATACAATAAACCTCGCCATGAGATAACCAATTAAAGCCCCCATGCCCATATCCAGAAAGAATCTGGGGATCAAGGAAACGATGCTCATGTTTTTCAAAGTCAAAATACTAATAAAGCTAACAGTCAAAAAAACTGCCATTGGATCATTACTACCGGATTCAAATTCAAGCAATGGCTTAAGGGGTGATTTTAAGCTTATTCTTTTAGACCTTAAAATGCTAAATACCGCGGCGGCATCGGTTGAAGAAACTATAGAACCAAGAAGCATCCCTTCTAGAAAAGAAAATTTTAAAATATAAACAGCGCAAAGCCCGGTTATGACAGCGGTCAGCAAAACACCTAATGTAGACAGGACAACCCCCGGCCAAGCCACCGCTCTAGTATCTTTCCAATTAGTATCAAGGCCGCCGGAAAAAATGATAAAAATAAGGGCGATGATTCCGATAGATTTTGCCAACTGCGCATTATCAAAATGGATCCCGCCGATCCCTTCTGAACCGGCGAGCATCCCGATTACCAAGAATAACAACAATGCAGGTATAGCGAATCTATCCGAAAGCTTGCTTGAGACAGCGCTCACGAATATTAGTACCGCAACCCATAATAAAATTGTTTCAATCGGAATCATATGAATAAAAAGCTATTTCCTCTTTCTCCCTACTAATTCGTCTATAGATATATCCAACGCATCGGCCAATTTTTGTATCGTTGTGATAGTCGGCTCTTTGGCCATGCCCATTTCAATCTTGACAAGAGTATTATTGGAGATATTGGCAAGCCTAGCTAACTTTTCCTGAGTGAAGCCGCTCTTCTTTCTTATTCGTTTAATATTGTCTGCCAGCATATTTTTTCTCCTTGACTAAATTTACATTTGTAATATTATATATGTAACCTTATGTATATTTACTTAATCCAATTGCATTATACAATTATATAATAAAATTTGATATTTTTAAACCAAAATCTGTTCTTTTGTATTTTTTGGCAAAATTTGCCCGCGCTTCTCAAGCATTGTCCGCGAGAGGCTCGGCAATGCCGCACAGGGGAAGATTTTAAAGAGTTGATTGCGGCATAGCGGACAACCGCTATTTTTAAATACTCGAAATGGACGCGACGGCTGGCGGCTGCCCCCACCCAGCCGCCAGCCTGCCGAGCCGGTCACGCATTGCATTAGCAAGAAGCCCCGCCCCAGCGGGGCGCCAAGTGAGGCTTTGCTCCAGCAAAGCCGAACGATGCACGCAAGATACGGGAGCCGCCCAAGCGGCGGTGCCTATTAATATAGATTAAAGGTCCTGCTGGATACAGGCTCTAACCTTATCCAGTAAGGACCACCAAGAGTGATAGGGTGCTGCTTCAAGGACAGGACGGAAGGTACCTTCCGTCGAAAAATTGAGGCGGCGCTCTTTTAAAATACAGTTTTTCACTAATCTTTTT
>JBAZIT010000158.1:0-3184 GCA_041651675.1 Candidatus Omnitrophota bacterium
TACCAAGCAGAATGACGGCAAGACTACTGTTTCGTTAGGGTTAATCCGTAATTTTCAGCGTGTATTTAAAAAAGTAGGTTTTATCAAACCCATCGGCCAGCGTTATCTGGAAGAAGAGGGTTTGAAAATCGACGAAGATTCCATCCTGATTGAGGAGGTTTGCGGCATAAAATGCGGGCTTAAAGATATGAGCCCGATTGCCGTAGAAAAAGGCTTTACAGAAAGGTATATTGCCAGGCCGGATAAAGAATCCATTACCCGGCAGATCAAAGATTCGTTCCGCAGGGTCTCTAAAGGGCAGAATTTAGTTATTGTCGAAGGGACGGGCCACGCCGGCGTAGGTTCGGTTTTTGACCATTCTAACGCTACCGTTGCCAGGCTGCTTGGCTCAAAAGCGATTCTGATTTCTTCCGGCGGAGTAGGCCGGCCGATAGATGAAATTATCCTGAATAAGGCCTTATTTGAGCGCGAAGGGGTCAAACTTCTTGGCGTAATTATCAATAAGGTCCTCCCGGGCAAATTTGATAAGATAAGTAATTTAGTCAGGCGGGGCTTAAAGAGAAAAGGAGTGGATCTCCTGGGAGTGCTTCCTTACAATCCCATGTTGAGCCGGCCGACTATTGAGCAGATTTTAGAAGAAACAGATTTTGAACTTTTATGCGGCATGGAATACCTGGAGTCTTCAGTGGCGCAGGTTTTTGTCGGGGCAATGGAGCCGCACGATGCGGTAAGATATATCGTAGAGGATAGCTTGATGATCACTCCCGGCGATAGGGAGGATATGATTATGACTGCCTTGAGTTGCTTTCGCGAAAAAAACGATAAAAGGCTTAAAGTCTGCGGGATAATTTTATCCGGCGGGATTACCCCGGAACAGCCGATAATGAATTTGTTGTATAAGGCCCAGATTCCGGTCTTACTGGCTAAATCCGATACTTATGACGTGGCCACCTCTATCCACGATTTAACCGTTAAAGTCCGTCCGTGCGATAAAGAAAAGATTGAGGAGATAGTAAAATTAATTAAAGATAACGTAGATTTGAACAGGATATTGAAAGGAATGTAAAAAATGGATGCGATTAGCAAGATTAGGGCCCGGGCAAGGGAAAAAAATAAATCAATAGTCCTTCCCGAGGCTGATGATAAGCGGGTAGTAGAGGCAGCGCGGATTATTGAGGCGCAAGGTTTGGCCAAAGTTACGCTTTTTACCAGGGATATGATTGACGGAAAAGAACAAGAGCGCTATATACAGGAATATTATGAGACTTATAAAGCCAAAGATATAAATATAGATGCAGTAAGAGGTTTCTTCAATGATACTCTTTATTACACTGCGATGATGACTAAAGAAGGAAAGTTTGACGGTCTGGTTGCCGGGGCAGCGCATACTACCGCGGATACGGTCAGGGCAGCTATGCGCTGTATCGGTATGGATGAACGGATTATGCTTGTATCAAGTTGTTTTATTATGGCGGTGCCGGAATGTCCCTATGGTAATGACGGAGTTTTTGTTTACGCGGACAGCGGTGTAATACCTGATCCGAATTCACGCCAGCTATCCTGCATCGCGTTTCTGGCAGCAGAGTTAGCCAGAAAAGTCCTGGAACTAGAGCCGCGTATCGCTTTCTTAAGTTATTCCACGCGGGGCTCAGCCAAAGCGAAATCTGCAGCGAAGATCGCCGAGGCCTTAACTATGCTTAAAGAAATGGCTCCGAACCTGCTTGCCGACGGCGAGATGCAAGTGGATGCGGCGATTGTCCCGGAAGTGGCCAAAATTAAATATCCGGATAGCCAGATTGGCGGAAAGGCGAATGTCTTAATATTTCCAAATCTGGAAGCAGGAAATATTAGCTATAAGCTTACTCAGCGTTTGGCTAAGGCGCGCGCGTTAGGGCCATTGCTTTTAGGCTTAAATAAACCGGTCAGCGATCTATCCCGCGGTTGCCTGGTCGAAGATATTGTAGATTGTGTGGCAGTAACAGCGATAAGGGCGCAATAAAATGAATATACTGGTTATAAATAGCGGTAGCTCGTCAATAAAATATAAACTTTTTCGGATGTCGCATAGAAAGATCCTGGCCGAGGGTAAAATCGAACATATCGGCGAGGAGGGCTCGGTTGTTCCTGACCATTATGCCGGTTTAAAACTGATCTTAAACAAGATTAATTCCGTAGATGCGGTAGGACACAGGGTGGTGCACGGCGCAGAGAGGTTTAAGAAACCCGTATTGATTAATGCTTCGGTAATCCGAAAGATCAAGCAATGCTGTAGTATCGCTCCGTTACATAACCCGGCTAATCTGGCGGGTATCCTTGCCTGCAACAGGTTATTAAGAGGGGTAAAACAGGTAGCCGTATTTGACACTGCCTTTCATCAAACTATTCCCGATTACGCCTATATTTACGGATTACCTTACGAATTTTATACCAGGCTGCGTGTCCGCAAGTACGGGTTCCACGGCACAAGCCATGAATATGTCGCTCACGAAGCAGCGCGTATTTTGAAAACGCACCTGGATAAATTAAAAATCATTACCTGCCATTTAGGCAATGGCTGCAGCATTACTGCCGTAGATAAGGGAAAATCCGTGGATACGAGTATGGGCTTTACGCCCCTGGAGGGCTTAGTTATGGGTACGCGTTGCGGAGACGTTGACCCGGCCTTAATTACTCATATCATGAAGAAGAAGAAGCTGGATATTGCCCGGATGGATAATTTATTAAATAAGGAAAGCGGCCTTAAGGGAATATCCGGGATAAGCAATGATATGCGTACTCTGGAAGAAAAATCCCGGGCAGGAAATAAACGCGCCCGCTTAGCACTGGAGATATTTGTCTACCGTATCAGGAAGTATATCGGCGCTTACACCTCGGTAATGTCCGGTTGCGACGTGCTCGTTTTTACCGGCGGCATAGGAGAAAACCAAAAGGATATCCGCCAGCGAATCGCAAAAAATATTTTTAAACATCTTAGAAAAAAACCCAAAATACTGGTAATCCCTACTAATGAAGAGTTGATGATCGCCAGGCAGACCTACCAGCTGATCAATGGGCTAAAAGAATAAGGAGGCTTGAGCGATGAAAAAAGCAGTATTGGTAATTGCCCATGAGGGTTTTCGTGATGAAGAATTATTGGAGGCTAAAGAGGCCTTGGAGAAAAACGGTGTTGAGGTTAAAATCGCTT
>JBAZIT010000159.1:0-3123 GCA_041651675.1 Candidatus Omnitrophota bacterium
AACCGCTTAAATCATACCGGAGGTGGTGTTCAAAACTAACCACCACAGGCATGATCCCTATAGTGTCGGCATATTGCATAAGCAGCTTGGTCCCTAAAACAGTATGGCTCTCCATCTGGGCGAACTCCGTATCGCTTAATGCCCCGGGCTTGCGGATCGTCTTACGCGAAATGTAGAGTTTGCCTATATCGTGGAACAGGGCGGCTAATCCTATATCCATAACTACGTCTTTGTTGAACCCGAGTTTGGAAGAAAAATAAATACTCAATATGGAAACGTTTAAAAGATGCGTAAATGTCCCCAGGTCATACCTCTTGAGGGTAACCAGCTTAAGCAGCTGCTGATAATAAACACCCAGATTCTCAATAATATTATTAAGTGTAAGTTTAAGGCTGAGGCCGTCTATCGCCTCCTTGTTCATAATTTTAGCTAAAGGCAGGGAAACCTGCTCCAGCGAACCCTGATACAGGGCGGCTAAATCCAGAAGCTGCTCCTGCGATACCGGGGTTTCCGCGGCAGCAGAAGAAGTTGAAGACCTGACTTTGCCTATAGAGATGTTCCTGATCCCGGCCAAGGTAAGCAGCTCCGCGGATTTGCCTTTAGTTTCTTCTTTGGGCCGGGTTAAAAAGCTGATAAATTTATAGAGCTCCTCTTTATCCAGGTCCCGGCCAAAAGAGATCCTCTCTATATCCCTGTCCTTGAGGTAAACAACCATTTGCCGGAGTAACCTGCTCAAATCAAAGAATATCTCTTTTTCAAAAGCCAGCTCTTCGCCGATGATCCCGATAACCAGCTCTTCTCTTCCCGCTAAAACATCCTGCAGGCTAAGATAAGCTTTTTCAATTGTATTCTTGGTAATCAGGTGCCCTTCTCCGTAAAGCTTGGCTGTCTGGAGCGCAGTCAACAGGTCCTTAAAAGCTCTTTCTATCTTTTCGTTTATTTCCATTTCTTCAGCACCTCGAGCGCCTTAACCCTCAAACTCCTATTCCAGAAAAACCTTCTTCTGCTAAAAGCGATCAGATAATCGGTGGCTTCCTTTAACCATAAGTCTTCTACAATTTTTATATTTTCCAAAATCAGTTGATTTTTACTTCCCCAGGGGCTGGGGATACCCAAAAGCAGTTCCAGTGCTTTTTTCTTGTCAGCATCATTCTTCCGTAAAATTCTCAACGCCTCTTTTCTTAAAGCAATACTTTTTTCTCCAAGCAGGGGAAAAAGGAATCCCGCGTCAACCCCCCCAGAACTCCCCATTGACTTGAGCACTTCCAGCTTGATCAGTTCATTCCCGGAAAAAAATACTTCTTTTAAAACAGCTGCAGAAACAGGCAGGTTGATCTCAAACAGGATGCGTATAGCCTGGCTTAAGAATTCCAGGTCAGTGCGCCTTAAGCGCAGTTGTTCGTAAAAAATATCCAGCTTCTCCGGAAAAAACCGTAAAAACAACTTCAAGCCATGAGTGTTCAACCTGTTCTCCCGGAAAATCTTATCCAGATAAAGATCGGCTGTAGCATAACTTTTATCCAGGGCCTCAGCCAGGAGCGCCAGGCCTTCCGGCACAACCTCGTCCCAGATGCTGTTTTCTACTGTTTCACCGATCCTTTTTTCAAGGTCTTCCAGGCTCCCGACAGGCAGCTCTCCATTTTTACTTTTCTGTTTCAACGCCTCTAATAAATACTTTAAAGATTGATAGTCCTTGTCCTGGATTATATTCGCCCATTCTTTATCTAACTTTTCCAGGATCATCCGCAGGTCTTCAATATTCCTTTCCTGGGTAAACAAGTTCAGGATGATCGCGCGGTAATTGGAGTGCAGTTGCTCACGGTCAAAAAACAGGGTATCCTTAAAAGAAATGTCCTTGATCAGCGTGCTCAGGGCCGAATGGTAAGCGGGAGAAACGGTTTGAGCGTCCGGCCCGGACAAGAGATCTTTAATTTTCTTGTACAAGACCGGTTTATTGCTTAGTTCCGTCTTATCCTTGACTTTATCGGCCAGGCGGAAAGCGATCTTATCCGCTTTTTCCTCCCCGGCCAGGCGCGAGAATAATTGCAGGTTGAGAGTATTTAACCTGTTGGTATCGGAAACCTGGGATAACAGGAGATCGGCAAAATCATTACCGTCCAATTCGCTGAATACCCCTTTTAGCTTCTCTATGCTTTCCGCGTTGATTTGAGCGCCGGAATTTAAAAAAAGCCCGGAAAGGTCCTGGGAACATTTAAGGAACTTTTCTTTATCTTCATCCTTTAAATAACGCAGGAGCTCATGCAAATTCTCCCTTAATTTGTTATCTTCAATAACTTTCTTAATGCTGAGGTTCTTTACCCCTTCCGAAAAATTATTCGCGAATTCATTTATTTTACCGGCGTCATGCTTTTCTACCGCGTCATTAAAGAGATATAGCCAGACATCCTTGGTCGCCTCCCCCTGGCTGCCCAGGAGCCCGGAATAATCCAGCTCTTCAATGCGGATATGCTGGCTGTTCATCTCCTTCAACAGCCTGGATAAACCGCCTTTTTTAAGGATCTCTTTAGGCTGTAAAGCCAGAAAACTCAGGCAGTCCGCTAACTCCGGAACGGCCAGGCCGGATTTGAATTCAATGCTCTTGATCTTACGCTGGTGCAGGATCTGGGCGAGTTCAGCAGAAGCAAAGACTTTGTCCCAGTATTTGCCATCCAGGAACAAGGAATTGGTAGTAGCGCTGACCTTAATCGGGTCCAAAAAAACAAGCAAGGCATCTATTTTTTCTTTGAACTCCTGGGTAGATTTTAAAAAATAGGGATGTTGGCGGGAGTAAGCCAGGGCGTTATTAATGGCTACGCGCAATCCTTTAAGAAAAGTCGTTAAGGCTTCTTCCTTATTCATTAACTTTGTATTTTACTGCTAAAATTGAAGTTGTTCAATAAAAAAGGCGCCCCATATTACTACGGAGCGCCTTAATGCAAAAAACCCTTAAGATGTACAAACTACTTTTTTACACCAATCCCTGGTCCAGCATTGCGTCAGCTACTTTGACAAACCCGGCAATATTTGCGCCTTTTACATAATTGACACTGCCGCCTTCTTTTCCGTATTTAACGCACTGATCATGGATGGAAATCATAATATTATGCAGCCTCTGGTCCACTT
>JBAZIT010000160.1:0-3116 GCA_041651675.1 Candidatus Omnitrophota bacterium
GAGCAAGCATTTCGCGCATACCCGGTCCGCCTGCAGGGCCTTCATAACGGATCACCACACAATCGCCCTTTTTGATCTTATTATTCATTATCGCCTGCATTGCTTCTTCTTCACGGTTAAACACGCGGGCCTTGCCGGTAAACTTCATCATTTTTTCGCTCACCCCGGATTGTTTAACCACGGCGCCGTCCGGTGCGATATTCCCATAGAGCACCGCGATACCGCCCTGTTTATGATACGCTTTGTTTAACGGACGGATCACCTCTTCATCAAATATCTTCGCCTTATCGGCAATGCTGAAAGTTTTTTCGCCGCTCACATTCAAAATATTATTCAGTTTGGATTTTAATCTCTTTAAAACCGCCGGGATACCTCCGGCATATTCCAGATCCTCCATAAAATGCGTGCCGGCGGGCTCTAAGCTGGTAATATGCGGGATAGTTTTACTGATCTTATCAAAAGTTTTCAGGTCCAGCTCAATCCCGGCTTCATGGGCGATGGCCATAAGGTGTAAAACAGTATTGCTTGAGCCGCCCAGGGCCATATCCACCACAATGGCGTTCTCCAAAGATCTTTGGGTAATGATGTCGCGGGGCTTAATATTTTTGCGCACTAACTCCACGATGCGCTCACCGCTGGCTTCGGCGATCCGGCGTTTTTTCGCGGACGCAGCCAGAGCAGTGCCGCTTCCGGGCAAAGACATCCCCATTGCCTCGGTAAGACAAGCCATGGTATTAGCTGTATACAGGCCCTGGCAGGAACCAGCTCCGGGGCAGGCCTCCATCTCTAAGCAGGATAACTCATCTGCAGAGATATCGCCTTTCTTGGCCCGGGCCATTCCTTCATAAGTGTCATGCACAAAAGCTAATTTACGCTGGTTATAGCGTCCGGACAACATCGGCCCGGCAGTGACGATTATCGCCGGGATATTCAAGCGGGCTACGCCCATAAGCATACCCGGAGTGATCTTATCACAGTTCGTCAAACAGATAATCCCGTCCAATTGATGGGCATTACAGACTGTTTCAATAGTATCGGCAACGATCTCACGCAAGCCTAAAGGATAGCACATCCCTAAATGGCCCATGGCAATGCCATCGCAGATACCGGGCACTCCGAATAAAAAGGGCACACCCTGGCCGTAGCAGATACCGCGCTCAATAAAACGCTCCAGATCGCGCATACCGATATGGCCGGGAATAAGGTCGGTAAAAGACGTGGCTACGCCGATAAACGGCCTATCCAGGTCTTTCCTGGATAATCCCGTAGCATGCAAAAGCGCGCGGTGCGGCACTCTCTCCAAACCTTTCTTGATTTTATCGGATCTCATATTTTACCTCTCTTTAAAAGTGAACGGAAAAATAGAACCGTCCCCTTTTTTCTAATCCGCGCCTTCTCCGTCGTGGACAACTTCTTTTCCTTCTTTGCGGGCCCTGACGATCACGCGCTTCAAAGAAACGTACTTGTCCGCCAATTCACGGTTATTTACGGCATCCAGCTGCTTAAATAGAAAATCAAATTTATTTTCGATTTCCGCGGCTATTTTGTCGCGCGTTTCCTGGGGCAAACCCATAATATCTTTCTTGAACGGGCCCAGGGCTTTTTTACGCGCTTTATAGAAAAATTGTTCGTCGCTCTCGCCCTGCTTCTTTTCGCCGGCGGCATTCACGCTGAGCCAGTCATACATCTTTTTCTTTAAATCAGCAGGAAAGTTCTTGCTGTCCAGCAGCATATTCTGAAAACCGGTTGCCAGATGCACTTCAATGGTGTCATTTTCCGGGAATTTATGGAACATATCTTCCGGCAGGGTCGAAGCGCCATGCTGCACTGCGCCGCCCAGGCCGAATTCTTTCCGGGCAATATTAGAAAGATTTTTCAGGGTAGCAAAATCCAGTTTAACCTCGGCGATAGATCCGTCAGCCTTAACTACGCCGCCGTGGGATGTGCCGGTCTGGATAGAAATCTTGCTGATCCCCACCAGGCCCTTGCGCAATCTCTCGCGGTAACCCGCCATAAATGCGCGCAGGTCTTCGGGGGTGGAATTCTGATGCCCGACTTCGCCGATCTCGCCGCCTACCGATACAGTAATACCTTTGGGTTCGATCCGGCGGATGAATTGCGTAAGCTTGGCGCAAACTTCGTAATTAAGTTTCTGCTGGGCCTTAATATCCGGCTTGGATAAGTCTACCAAGGTAGATGAATCAATATCAATGTTATAAAAACCGGCTGCGACTGCGTCGGCAATCACGTCCTGTAAAGCCTGTAATTCTTTATCCGGATCCTCCTGGAATTTCTTGGCATTGGCCTGCGTATGGTCGGCCTGGATAAATACCGGGCCCTGGTAATTTTCCCTGAGCGCGGCTGCCAGGATCACGCTGGCGTATTCCACCGGAGGCTGGGCAGTATAACCCATTTCGGATTTAGCGATCTCAAAAATAAAAGCGCCGGAGTTATTTCTCTTAGCGACCCGGAATATTGCCCGCGCCAGGTCATAGGTCATGCTGCGCAGGTTTATTGCCGGGACCGTAAAACCGTTAAACTCTCCGCGGCCGGCTGCCATATAAAAATCATGGATGCTCGCCGGATAAATACCTTTTTTATAAGCCATACCCAGTATCTTTTTGGCTAATTTCTTTTTTGCCGCAGTTTCATCGCTTAATACCAGGTCCATTACTACCTTATCAATACTCAAAGCCTTGCGTCCCATAGCCGGTAACTTCTCCTTTCGCCCCTTCTTAACTTAAGTTAACGTTTTAATTAAATTATATATTCCTTCTACCTTTAATTCCTTTTTCTTGACCGCAGTCGCAAAATCCACGGTAACTGTCCTTCCGCCGCTAAAGCCGACAGCCATATCTTTTTTCCCTTCCAGGAGAAGGTCTACCGCGACCTTGCCGAAATTCAAAGCCAGATCCCTGGATGCAGCCGTAGGACGGCCCCCGCGCTGGATGTGCCCCAGGGTTATTGCCCGGGTCTCCAGGCTGGTAAGTTCGGTTATCTTCCTGGCAATATCTTCAGCCTTGCCTGCGCCTTCGGCCAATACAATAATCCAGCTTACCTTGCCGATCATATTGCCGTGGACAATAGCGTGGCAGGATTTTTCCAGATCAAAAGGC
>JBAZIT010000161.1:0-3115 GCA_041651675.1 Candidatus Omnitrophota bacterium
GCAGGCCCCCGAACTTAAACGGCTATTCATATCAATATGGAACTAACCCGAGTAATTATGGACCAAGTCCACTTGCCCTCGTCTATTATAACGCTTCAAAATGCTACTGCGTACACCTTCTGAGCGGAACGAAAGAAACCTCTCTTGGCTGCTGCGCTACATAAAATAGACCAGATGGACAATTAGAAATAATTACCCTTATCTCACCCTGCCCCTTCCTTATCCTTCTAATATAAAAGGATTGTATTCCCAAAAAGCTGTGTTAATATAAAATAAAATGTACCGGAAAAAAAGAGGCTTCACCTTAATTGAGTTAATTATTGTTGTAGTAATCATCGGTATCCTCGCCCTTATCGCGATCCCGCGTTATTTTGCTAACATAGAAAAAGCCCAGAAAAATGCAGTTTTTACTAATTTACATGCTATAGGAGAAGTAATGTTGGCTTATTACGCAGTGAATGGCGTCTATCCTGCCAACAGTGCCTGGCCCATCACGGTGACTGCTGATGGCGAAACTATTAAATCCATGTATAATCCGTCTTCCTCGTCGTGGGAGTATAAAACCTACTCCACGACTGTGGATAGTTGCCCGGCGGGCGCAGAAGCTGCTGTAGGAGCAAATGAAGCACCGTTTGGCTCAGCATCCTGGTACACAGTCTGCCTCCCTTCGGGAAATGAATATTCCGGTGAATATTAATTTAAATATGCGTCCCAAGAAGAAAGCCTTCACTCTCATCGAACTAATTATTGTCGTAGTAATCATCGGCATCCTCGCTGCTATCGCCATTCCCAAGTATTATGCCAATGTGGGCAAATCCCAAAAATCCCAGATCTATTCTAATCTCAACCGAATAAGAGAAGGAATGTTAGCTTATTATGCGGTTAATGGCGTTTATCCTGCTACTTTACCCGTTACAGTAACCCTTGATGGAGAAACTGCGCTAAGCATTGCTGGGCCAACGAGCAGCACCTGGCTATACTCCATAGAGGTAGTAGCAGGCCACTGTAATGGCGAAGCCATGGCCCAAGCTACGCACCTGCCATTACCGAGTACGTGCTGGTATCACCTATGCACGAATGGCACTCGGATAGATACTGGATCAGCATGCCCGGCATAAATATGAACATGAAGCGTCAGAAAAAAACAGGTTTCACCCTTATTGAGCTGATCATTGTCGTAGTGATCATCGGCATCCTCGCCCTTATCGCTTTACCACGCTACTTTGCCAACTTAGCCAAAGCCCAAAAGATTGCGGTATATGCTAATTTGCATATGATAAGAAATGCGCTTTTAGATTACTATGCCATTAATGGAGTATATACTACCGGTAGTCCTATCAATGTGACCATTGATGGAGAATTGATTCGTTCTGTAATCGTACCGGCGCCTAAAGCCAGTCCGTCCGGAGGAACGTGGTATTATGTTGTCGATAGCACGTACGTCTACGCATTCAAAGAACGAGGCGGTGTCAGAGTATGTGAATGCGTAGTGACGATTATACAGGGGGATGAAAGTACTTGGTATAATACGGATTGTAGTCCTTAAGAACTCTTGGAATAAAGGGGACGGTTCTATTTTTCAGGCATGAGATTCGAGGAAAAATAGAACCGTCCCCTTTATTTTAGACTGTTCAAAGTTTTGAGGAAGTTCGGGAAGGATTTGTTGATGCAGGATAGATCGTCAATGCGGATTCTGCCGCAGGTTGTCAGTCCCGCAACCACCAGGCTCATTGCCGTGCGATGGTCGCCGAAACTGCTGACCCTTGCGCCATAAAGCGTTTCAACTCCTTTAATAATAATATTCTCGTTTTGACCTGTTTTATTTATCCTTATGTTAGCTCCCATTTGGATTAAATTGACCAGCATAGATTTAATGCGGTCGGTTTCCTTGACCCGCAATTCGCCTACCCCGCTAAAAACAGATTCTCCTTTAGCCAGGCAAGCAGCAACCATTAAAACCGGAAGTTCATCAATCAAAGAAGGAACTTCTTTGTTGCCTATTTTTATTCCCCGCAGGCAGCTGCTCTTAACCAGGATATCCCCAACCGGCTCATTGCCTTTGGTTTTTAAATTTGATCTCTGTATCTTGACCGCAGCGCCCATCCTCTTTAAAGCCTTAAGGATACCGATACGGCTGGGGTTAAGCCCTACATTTTTAATGAGGATCTTTGAGCCGGGAATAATGCTCGCGGCTACCATAAAAAATGCCGCGGAAGATATGTCGCCGGGTATATTAAGAACGCCGGGAGAAGTTAATTTTTTCGCGCTGTTTATAGTAACGGCGTTGCCTTGCGTTTTCAAGTCCGCCTGGAATAATTTAAGCATGCGTTCGGTATGGTCTCTTGTTTTAACCGGCTCAATTACTTTAGTTTTACCTTGGGCGGATAAACCGGCTAAGAGAATAGCGCTTTTTACCTGCGCCGAGGCAACCGGTAATTTATAAGTTATACCGGTTAAATTTCCGCCATGGATAATCACCGGCGGATATTCATCTCTACCTGTTTTTCTGGCTTTAATTTTTGCGCCCATCAAGCGCAGCGGCCGGATAACCCTGAGCATCGGCCTGCGGGAAAGCGCAGGGCCAGCACAAAGCTTTGCCTTAAAATCCTGGCCGGCTAAGACGCCCAGCAATAGCCTGAAAGTCGTGCCGGATTCATTTATTAATATTGGAGAATTAGGAGAGTTTAAACCGGTAAGCCCCCTGCCGAAAACAACTGCCTGCTTAGAAGCCCGGTTTAATTTTATTTTTATTCCCAGTTTCCTGAAAGAATCAACTGTCGCCAGGCAGTCTGCGTTTAAAGGAATATTCTTGAGGGTAGTTTTGGCTTGAGCCAGGGCGCTTAAGATTATTGCGCGGTGAGCTATGGATTTATCGCCGGGTAAGGTTACTTCACCCTTCATTTAGACTTCTTGACAACCCTATCGCCTTCTTTAACTTTATTCTTTACATCATCCGCCACAAAACCCGCGGCAGACATAACATCCTGCACTTTTTCTACTTTCACATCGCCAAGATAAGTATTGCCGCGGTACACCGAGAACAACTCGCCGGCAGCCAGGCCATCCTTGGCGCCTAAATTAATCACTACGAAATTATATTCCTTATTTAAAACCA
>JBAZIT010000162.1:0-3115 GCA_041651675.1 Candidatus Omnitrophota bacterium
TATACGGTAATTGTAGTCATCGGGATAATTATTATCTCTTCCATGGCGGCTTACGCTTTCAGCCGGCTGAAGTTTCCCGGGAAAAATATCCTCTTTTTTATGTTCATCGCGGCGATGATGATCCCGATACAGGGAAGTTTTGTCGCGCTCTATGTGCTTTTAAATAAGTTGCATTTAAGGAATACGTCGTTGGGCTATATCCTCTGTATGATCAATGTGGGTTTGTCCACCAGTATATTCTTACTGAAGACTTTTTTTGATAAGATGCCTAAGGAGCTGGAAGATGCTGCGCGTATCGATGGTTGTTCCAAGCTGGGTATCTGGTGGCATGTGGCTTTGCCTCTGGCTAAACCGGTCCTGGCTGTAGTTGTGGTATTGAATGCGCTGAATGTCTGGAATGAGTTCATCCTGGCCCTGATCATCTTTGACTCCCGGCCGCTTATGCCGCTGCAGGTGGCTCTGATGGCTTTCCAGGGAGAATTTGTCACCCAGTATCCGCTTTTAATGGCGGGCCTGACTATCGCAGTACTGCCTATCATCGGGCTTTATCTTTTAATGCAAAAATATATTATTAAGGGAGTTACCCAGGGAGCAGTTGTCGGATAATGCCTAAGATCAAACTGACTTTTAGCCTTGCGTTTTGTTTTCTTGCTTTTACCCTGGCTGGTTTTGCCGCGCAGGATAAACCTTCCAGCGGCGAGCTGATCAATAAGTCCTGGGCCAGCCACGGCAAAAGGGATATTCAGGCTACTTCTAAATATACTCAAGAGCTGATCGATCTATATAAGGACCAGGCGGATAAACAGCAGGCGTCATTAAAGGTAATGCCCAAGGCTAAAAATGAGATTGAGGATGTGCAGGCCTTAAATGACGTGGCCACCGCTTATTTTATCCAGGCCGAATCTTTAATGCGCCAGGATAAAACAGGAGAGGCCAAGAAAATTTTTAAGATCATTATCCAGAAATATCCCTTTGCCCAGGCCTGGGACCCGCGCGGCTGGTTCTGGTCGTTGAAACTGGCGGCAGAGCAGAGCATTAAAAAGATCGAAACCGGTTCTATAGAAATCGAGCAAAAAAAGAAGGTCAGCCAGCTTCCTACTAAAATCGTATTGTATGACGCGGGCCAGGAAGATTTTGTGGATTATGAAAAATACGGCGAATTTAAAGGCAGCGGGACTAAAGATTATAAGTATATCATCAAGGACCAGGAAGGCTTGAGCGCTGCCGTCGGAGAGGGGATTTATCCGAATACTACCTCGGTAAGGTGGGACCCGGAACTCAAAAAGGCCAGGAAAGAAAAGCGTTTAGATGGAGATGTCTGGGATTTTGTGCATTCGCCGGACCTGGAAGCGGCATTCTTAAAATGGGCTACGGGCACTGAGCCGCAGGGCGTAAGATTGTTTTACACGGCGCTTATCCTGGAGAAATCCGGCCTGATCAAGCACGCGCTTAAATGCTACTACGCCATAATCGTGCATTTTCCGGCCAGCTACGGTTGGACTTACTGGCATACGCCCTGGTATGTGGGCCAGGCAGCGATCGCCAAGATAAATTTTATCCTGCAAAATAATCCGCAGCTGGGAGTAAGTTTAGAGGGCGCGGATATTAAAATAATCAACGGTTACGATAATAATGTTGTTAATGATATCGCGGTGGTCAGCCCCGGGAAATTTGTTAAATCCTCCGGGTCTAAAAAATTAAGCCCGGCTTTGCCGGCGGCGAAGATAAAAAGAACATCCGGCAGCGGTAAGGTCTATTGCGTGCAATATGAAAACGGGGATTGGCAGCTCAAGGTCGATGGCGCGCCTTTTATTATTAAAGCCATCACCTATTCGCCGACCAAAGTAGGGGAGTCTCCGGATGAAGGGACGCAGACCAGCTGGATGGAGGATGACTTTAACCACAATAATAAGGCTGACGGCCCGTATGATTCGTATTTAGACACGGACCCGCAGAAGGCTCCGGTAGGCGATTTTAAGCTTATGCAGGATATGGGCGTAAACGCGATAAGGCTTTATCATCATCCGATGAAGATCAATAAAGAAGTCCTGCGTGATATGTATAATAGGTACGGTATCCGCGTGATCATGGGCGATTTCCTCGGTAAATACGCGCTCGGCTCAGGCGCTGCCTGGAACCCGGGGACAGATTATAATAATGAAGAGCATAAGAAAAATATGCTCGCTTCGGTCAAGCAGATGGTTAATGAATATAAAGATGAGCCTTTTATATTATTCTGGCTTCTCGGCAATGAGAATGTTTACGGTTATGCCTGTAATGCCGATACCCAGCCGGATGCCTTTTTTAAATTTGCCAATGAAGCAGCCAGGGAAATTAAGGCTATTGACCCGGACCATCCGGTAGCTATCGGCAGCGGGGATATTTTATTCCTGGATAAATTCGGCCAAAGCGCGCCGGATATCGATATTTTCGGAGTCAACGCTTATCGGGGGGATTACGGCTTTGGCCGTCTCTGGAAGAGCGTAAAGGAAGAAGCGGATAAGCCGGTTTTGGTCACGGAGTTCGGCTGCCCGGCTTATGCCGAAGGCAAGGCCCCTGAGCAGGCCGAAGAGCTGCAGGCGGAGTATCATCAGGGCTCCTGGCAGGATATCCGGGAGAATATGGCGTTTAGATCCGGAGCCGGCAATGCCCTGGGAGGAATAGTTTTTGAATGGCTGGACGAATGGTGGAAAGCCTACGAGCCGTATATCCACGATACCAAAGGTTTATGGGCCGGCCCGTTTCCCGATGGATTTATGCATGAAGAGTGGCTGGGAATTTGCGGCCAGGGAGACGGTAAAGACAGCCCGTTCTTCCGGCATCTACGTAAAGCTTATTACACTTATCAGAAATTGTGGAAATAATTTTTCAGGAGGAGAAAGGAGACAGCAACTATTAGTAATCCGAGTTCTAAAATAATATTTCTGAGTAATCCTGCCTGCCGGACAGGCAGGCGATATATCCATGGAAATTTAAAAAAGGGGGTGTTTATGAAAAAGTTAGTTGCGATTTTAGCGGTCCTGGCTCTGGCCCTGCCGGCTTTGGCATCGGCTGAGGCAGATACGACACCAAAGGAATTCGTGGTTTATAGCGACAAAAACGCCAAAAATAACCA
>JBAZIT010000163.1:0-3101 GCA_041651675.1 Candidatus Omnitrophota bacterium
TGGACAAACCCGCGTTATTTACAGAAAAGCCTTGCCGTCCTTCATTATTATCCCATTTCTTTAAATGAGGCCAGAAGAAGATGGCCAGACAAAGCCGGTGAAATCAAGTCAGACGGAGATATTTTAAAGGAACTTGGAGACGAACGAAAAGAAATAAACACGCAGGAGGCAGGGAAGGGTGGTATTTTAACCACCTATGCCTCAACCGCATACAATATCATCAACTTCTTTAAGGGTGCAAGGGACACTTCTGATGACGAAGAGGTATTGCTTGTTGAGGCCTGGGTAAGAGACTACCGGACAGTCACAGACAAAACAGAAGAACAACATGTTGATGAAATGGGGAATATTGCGGTTGTTGTCAACGAAGTCACCCGCCCAAAATATCCTGGTTATATCAGAAGGGTCACGGTTTGTAATTCAGGGCAGTTGGTATTAGAGGATACCACTAATCCAAATATAAATCCATCTATGCCGGAAGAACAGGCCATGCGGACGTATCTTTGGGACAAATTTCCTTTTGCCGCCGCAAACTCCATTAAGGACACGGCAAGCGGATGGGGGCATTCTGATATTGAGCAACTGGAAGATTTGAACATTGAATTTAACAAGGCTCTTTCGCAGCTAGTTCTTATTAAAGATAAGGTCAGCCGGTTAAAACTTATCAATCCAAAAACCTCCGGTGTTCCGAACGATGCTCTTACAAACTTCCCGGGCATTCTGAATCCCGTCAATGCACAAGAGGGGAATGGGATTCACTATCTTGACTACCCAAGAGTTCCGGCAGATTTACAGAACGCTATTTCGCTCTTTAAAGACATGTTCTTTCTGGTATCCGGTTCGTTTGACTTGGACATGGCCAGAGAACCCGGCAGGGCGGTATTGGCCTACAAAGCAATCGCAGCGCTTTTAGAACGTGTCAATACTATGATGCGCGGGAAGGTGCGTTCTTACTCCCGTCTTATCAGGGAACGAGGACGAATGTATTTGTCTATGGTGCAGAACTTCTACACAGAAGACAGATGGATTACTTATAAAGACCCAGAGGGCAACGACGCTTATAGAAAAGTCAACGGGCAGGATTTTCGTATCCCGTTTAAACTGACCGTTGTCACCGGATCAACAATGCCCGTATCCAAGGTTCAGCTTCGGGAAGAAGCTGTGGCCTTGTTTGAGAAGGGGGCAATAGACCAAGAGGAACTTCTTGACCATTTAGAATGGTCAGGACGCTCTACGGTGGTCAGGAGAATGAAACAAGGCATTATCGGACAACTTACCGAGAAAATGGGTGCCTTGGGGATGCCTGAACAGTTTGCCGAATACATGAATGTTTTAATTGGCATGAAAGACAACGACTTCAAGAGAGCCATTAGAGACGGACAGATACCTAAGTTTGATGAAGTGATTAAAGCTGTCCAGGATGGCGAGGAACCGCCAGACCCGAAGGAAGAAACCGACATCATGTTGAAACAGGCGGAGACTAAGGCAAAAATGGCCGAGGCCGGAAGGCTGGAAGCCGAAGCTGAATTGGCCGCACAGAAAGCCATTACCGAACAAATTAAACAGCAAGTTCAAATGGCCGGCGTGGAATATGACAACGAGCAGTTGAAGATAGACCGTGCCAAGGTTGTTGCCGATATTAAGAAAGGTGAAAGAGAAAACCGAGAATTTGGCAACCGGATTAAACAAGAACGAGGCATGAAATCTAACAACAAGGAAGAAGAGTGAATGCCAACACCTGACGCCAACGAGACAGAAAAAGACTTTGTATCAAGGTGTATTCCCGTCGTTTTGGACGAAGGAACCGCGAAGGACAACAAACAGGCGGCGGCGATTTGTTATTCGATGTTTCGCCAATATAACAAAACCAAAGGCGGAATGTATAAACAATATCAGAAAGAAAGGAATAGAATGGGATAATGCCAATAGACCCTGCAATGATTGACGATTTATCAGGTAAACTTGATGCCAGAAAAACCAGTGCCGTTCCTGATTATTTAATGCGGGATAAATTATATCCGGATGAAGATACATTCTTTAAGGCTAATCCTCACGTTGCAGGAATGGCGGCGGAAGACAACAAGATAACAATGAACCCGTATTCACCGCTGAAACCACAAGAGAAAGAAGCGGTCAAGGTCAACGAACTGACAAGGCTGTATTTGCGAAATAGCAAGACACCTCTAGAGTTTGGATTAACCGACCAACAGAGAAAGGCGTTTAAGGACTACAGTAAAGACGAAAACGACATTCGGGCAACGATTATAGGAAGAATTGTATCTGGTGATTCTAGCGCTGGAAGCGTAACACCTGAACAGACAGAGGCGGCTAATCAAGTAAGAAGCGCACTATTTAATTCAAAGTATGGATTAAGGCAGAACGCAACACCAAAAGGCGAGGGTTGGCTAGGCGCCTTGCCTATAAAATATCCAGACGGTAAAGAAGGAGTTGCTACGGAGTATTCCGTTGGTATTAGTTTTGATGGGGAGAACTATGAGTTACCGGCATTGGTTCCAACATTAACACCAGAAGAAGTAAATATCATGGTGAATGATATTATGCCCAATCATAAGCAAGTTCCGGAACCGATACTCAAAAAGGCAGTTGAACACGCCAAAGGAAGATTGGAGCAAGGATTAAGCCCGTATAAGGATTAGTATGATACTTGTTGATTACGAATGTCCTAAATGCAATAAAATAACAGAATACTTTGTTGACGCCCAACAGAAAACCGTCAAATGCAAATGCGGTGGCAAGGCGAAAAAAATAATCTCATTGCCAGGGGTATATATGAACCCGGAATCACCCACTTGGATGGCCAGTGTTCTTGAGATAGTGGATAAAGAGAACAAAGCTCCTCATGTTCAGGAGTTTTTAAAACATCCAACAAGGGACAATTACAAACGATGGATGAAAGAAGAAAAAATCAGTCCTGTTGACTGGACTGAACATGGCGCACCTCCGACATACAGGAAACCTCCTGCGATGGATATAGATCATATTGCCGGGAAACTTTATGAAAGATTGCGAGAAAGACAAAGGATTGAGATTAACACTTAAACTGGAAAGGGAAATTTTAAAATGGCAGAAAACATGACGAC
>JBAZIT010000164.1:0-3097 GCA_041651675.1 Candidatus Omnitrophota bacterium
TTTGATTACGGGATCAAAACGCTTAAAAACATCCAGGAAGTTTTTAGAGATCCAGGTGTAGGGATGGACGCCGTTAGTAACATAGCGTATCCTGTCCTTGTATTGGGGGAACTGCACCTGCATTACTTCCTGATGCCTCTTAGAGACCGCGTTGATGGAAGAAGAAACATTCATCGACAAAAGCGTAAGGTTGATCAGCCCGGGCCTCTCCCTGCCGAATTTCTGGACTAGCCTGAAATCTTCTTCCCGCAGGTTAGCGCGCATATCGTCTTCGGAAAAACGGTCATGCCCGGCCTGGACCGGGGTATGGCAGGTATAATAAAAATTATTTTTTAGCGCTTCTACCCCGCCCTCGGAAAGCCCGGCAGCCTTGGCCACAAAGGCAAGAGCGGCATGGCCTTCATTAAGATGGAAAATATCGATATTATAATTTAACTCTTTGATCGCGGCTATGCCTCCGAAGCCCAGCACGGTCCTTTGCATCAGCTTAATCCAGGCATTATCGCTGCGGTACAATTGGTCAGTCAAAGACTTGAGTTCTTCGCTATTCTGGGGTATCTCGGCATCCAGCAGGATAAGCGGCACGGCATAATCGTGTTTATAACTGTAAACATAATATTTCCAGAGCCGGAGGCGGATCTCCTTATCTTTGAGCTTGACGGCCACGGTATTTTTAAGAGGGATGAGCCCCGGATAAGTATACGGGTCCCACTGCATTTTCTCCGGGACCTGTCCGTATTTAAACCAGAACTTCTGGCGGAAATAACCCGAATGCCATAATACGCCGATAGCTGCCGCCGGCATTTTATAATCCGCCATGCTCTTGACCGTATCTCCCGCCAGCACTCCTAAACCGCCGCTATATATAGGCAAATCAATAAGGCTGTCGACGTTTACATCAAATAAATAATCTGCCAGGCGGTAGTTTGAAAATACGGTGTTCTCGGGGATCTTATTCTGGGGGTCGGTCTGCCCGCGGCTAGCAAAGATATTATAAAAACTGGAAGCCAGCCCATACTCCATTGAAAAATAGGCAATGCAGCGCTCCCCGGCCTCACGCAGCCGCCTCTCCGCCTTAACGATCGGTTCCAGAGGCATACCGAAATATTTGCCGTCGCCGATATCCCGAAAGTAGCGTTCGTCAAACCCTTCGACGTCCACCAAAGAAAGAAATTCTTTTAATAAAGCATCATCCTGCATATTTTTACCGTACTCCGGTTAATTTATCGGTGGGGGTGGGATTCGAACTCACGGTCCCGTGAAGGACACCTGTTTTCAAGACAGGCCCATTCGACCACTCTGGCACCCCACCTAGATTTTACACATAAAAAGCTGGGAAAAAACCGCCTTAAAAATTGCACCGGCTGCGGAATACGCCTCGTTAGAAAAACTAACCACGGAGAATTCCTTGAATAAAAAATTAAGAAAAAGCGCCATCAGCCCAAGGCTTATGATATACATAAAAGAAAACCCGAAAATATAGTTACTTTTCAAGAGGTCGCCTTTTTTGGAACGTATGGACCTGGCGGCAAATACCAGGTGCAGCGAAATACTCCAGCCGAAGAAGAACATCGCATAATTAAGCAGCCATTTTTCTCGGATAAAAAGGGATAAAATAAGATAGAGAACGAATAAGATTATGGCGTAGATAGGCAGAAGATACGGCGCGACTTTTACCAGGGGCTGGAAAAAGCTAAAAAATACCTCCAGCAATTTATGCCCTTTTTCATAAACAGCCTGCGGCTCCCAAACGAACAGGTATACTAAAACCAGAGTTATTACGCCGCTCCAAAAATAATTTTGCAGCGCAATATCAATGTAAGAGATCTGTTTTAAGAAAGATACTGTAACCGAATAAACAAAAGGCAATAAACAAAGCCCTAAAATAAGCTTGATGATGTCCAAGGCCTTATCGTAGATGCCGGATAACTTTGGCCTGGCTGCGCCGGCCGGCTCGCTTATCAGCCCGGGTTTTATCTTTGGCCCAAATGATTTTTTAGGAAATTCTTTCTTTTCCATCCAAATACCCCCTTAAGGCCTTAGGTATCAAAATCGAACCGTCCTCCTGCTGGCAATTTTCCAATATCGCCGCCACTGTGCGGGCCAGGGCGACCCCTGAACCGTTCAAAGTATGCACAAAGTCCACCTTCTTATCTTCTTTTTTCCGGAATCTTATGTTTGCCCGGCGGGCCTGGAAGCTTTCAAAGTTGCTACAGCTGGAAACCTCGAGCCACTTATCCAGTCCCGGGGCATAAGCCTCCAGGTCATAACATTTACTGGCGGAAAAACTCAGGTCCTCCGTCGCCAGCAGCAATACCCGGTAAGGCAGCTCCAGGATCTGCAAAACATCTTCGGCATCTTTTAGCAGCTTCTCCAGCTCAGCATAAGAGTTTTCCGGACGGACGAATTTGACCATCTCCACCTTGTCAAATTGATGCACGCGGATCAGGCCCCGGGTATCTTTCCCGTAAGTCCCTGCCTCCCTGCGGAAACAAGCGGTGTAAGCGGTATAATAGACCGGCAGCTTATCTCCGTCCAGGATCTCGTCGCGGAAGATATTGGTTACCGGGACTTCGGCAGTAGGGATCAGGAACAGATCGTCGTCTTTAAGCTTATACATATCTTCTTCCAGCTTAGGCAGCTGGCCGGTGCCGAGCATGGATGCCCGGTTTACCAAAAATGGAGGAAAAACTTCGGTGTAACCGTGCTTAGCGGTATGCAGATCCAGCATAAAATTGATCAGCGCGCGTTCTAACTTAGCTCCCCAGCCCTTATATAACACGAAATTTGATCCGGTGATCTTGGTAGCCCGGTTAAAATCAATGATATCCAGGTTTTGGGCCAGATCAATATGCGAAAGCGGTTTAAAGCTGAACTGTTTTTTTTCTCCCCAGCTGCGCACGACCGTGTTTTTCGCGGGATCTCCGACCGGAATAGATGAGTGCGGAACGTTGGGGATGGTCAGTATTATTTTATCCAGCTGGCTTTCGATTTCCCGGATCTCGTTTTCCAACCCGGTAATCTCTCCGGAGACCGCCTTCATAGAGTTAATTTTATCTTTAGCGTCTTTTTTCCCTTTAAGCAAAGTGCTGATCTC
>JBAZIT010000165.1:0-3082 GCA_041651675.1 Candidatus Omnitrophota bacterium
GTTTCGGCGGTAGCGCCGGCAGCGGTTTCGGCAGTCTTCTCGGCTTTTTCCTTCTTGATCTTGATCCGGACAGTTTTGATCTTCGGCAGGCCGTAAACCTTATCGCCCTCTTTCCACTTCCCCTTTTCCAGCATCATTCTGATCCGTTCAGTGCGCTTCAATACGGACCTTTGTTTCTTATCGCTTTCCGATATTGCTAATGACGGGTGTATTGACATAGCTTTTATAACCTCCTTATTATGCAGCTTTCATAACGCTTATTCAATTCCGATAATAAAGGCTGCGCAGCTTCTTTATTTGGAAAATTACCCACACACAGGATAACGTAAGCGCCCTTGTTGAATATTAACGCGGTATAACCTTTTCTTTTAAGGAACTCTGCCTCCTTCTGGGCATTGACCCTGGTTTTAAAACTGGCTACCTGAATAGTGAAGGCGCCTGGCTGCTGGAGAGCCGGCGCAGCGATCTGTTTAAGCGCCTCCTCCCTTTTAACGATCACCTGGCGGACCGGTGGACTGTTTTGCTCCCTGGCCAGCTCCGGAACATCCTGGCGGACCGTGAGCGCGATATTTTTTCCCCTTTCCACACCTAAAGAAAAGGCGATAATCCCGGTGACCAAAACAACGATAATGATGAGGATTATTTTTTCATATCCCCTGATCCGCGTAAGAAAAGGATTATGCTCTCTGCCTCCTGACCTGCCGCTATCGCTTACCTGTGAAAATAACTCCAGCTGGGGATTGCTTTGTTTTTCCATTCCGCTTAAAATATCTTGATCTTATCCTGCTTTAAGTAAATTTTAGTATTGATTTTCTTAATAATCCTCAGGAACGCCTCCACCACCTTAGGGTCAAATTGGGTCCCGCTCTTTTTCCTGATCTCCTTAATAGCCGAACTAATATCTTTTCTTTCGCGGTAAGGCCGGCCGTAAACCATGGCCTCAAAAGCATCGCCAACTGCCATGATCCGCGCGCCAAGCGGGATCTGGTTTTTTTTCAAGTGCGACGGATAACCTGTGCCGTCATATTTCTCGTGGTGGTGCGCGATGATCGGTATAACCGGCCGAAGCACCTGCAACGGGCGTAATATCTGCGCTCCCTTAACCGGATGTTTTTTAATAATATCATACTCCCTAGCGGTAAGTTTGGTGGTTTTAGTAAGTATCTCCGGAGGGATATCCACTTTTCCCGTATCATGCAGCAGGCTGGCATATTTTAAGCTCTGGATCTGTTTCTCATCCAGATGCATCTGGTTGCCGATCGCAGTTACCAGGCGGCTAAAATAAGGCGAATGCGTATACTCCTGGGGCACGCGGGTGTCTAACAGGGTAACCAGCGATTTGATACTGCCCAAAACTATTTTCTGCTGTTCTTCATACAGCTGGAGGTTGCGGATCCCCATTATCGCCTGCTCCACCAGGGTCATCAGCGTTTCCTGGTCAGCCCTTTCAAAAAAATGCGCTTTCTTGCTGCGCCTGATCACAATGATCCCGATCAGGTCGTCGGAGATTAACGGCGCAGCCATCAGCGCGCCTTTAATCAATACCGAGCTGGTCCGGACTATCCTTTTTTCAATCCGGTTGATGATCTTTGTTTTCTTGTCACAAACACATTTATTCTTGCCGTGGACAAAACATTTTAAAACCGAATACTTCTTGGTCAAATCCAGCATGCTTATCTGGCAGTAGTCGGCATTTAATATCTGGGCAAAGAGCCGGGTCAGCCGGGGGATCAGGTCCTTCAGCTCGTAGGTGGAGTTAACCAGCCTATAGATGCTGTGGATGGTGGAGATTAAGGTTTTATACCTTTTCGTAGGGGTCAAATAATTTTTTGTATTCATCTAATGCATACCTGTCGGTCATCCCGGCGATGTAATCGCAGACTGCTCTCCTTACGCCATCGCGGGCAATCCTTGCCTGGACTATTTCAGGAAGCTGTTTAGGGCAAGCTACGTAAACCTGGAACAGTTCCTGGATAAAACGCTTCGCTTTAATACTCATACGCACTACGCGGTAATGGTGATAAAGCCTGCTCATCAGGAACGCGCGCAGCGGCTTTCTTAATTTTAGCATATCCTGGCTAAAAGTGACAACTTTTTTATCTATCTTTTTAGCATCCTTATATGACCTGAGCTTCAGCCTGGCGATGTTCTTTTCCGTCTCGGCAATCAAATCCGTAACCTGCAGATCGATTAAGGAGCGGATGATCAGGTATTTTCTTTTTTCCGGGGATATCCCGCTGTACCTGCCGGCAATACGCTTATTGATCCTTTCCCAGATAGCCAGGCTCGCTAAATCCGGCTCTCTGATCAGGCCCGAAGTCAGGCCGTCATCAAGATCATGGTTATCATAAGCTATTTCATCGGCAATATCTACAACCTGGGTTTCTAATGACGGCCCCTCGGCGGGAGCCAGGTCTTTTATCCTGATGGACTTGTCAAAAACTGTTGAGTGTTTGACTATCCCCTCTCTTACTTCCCAGGTTAAGTTGATCCCGGGAAAATCCGGGTATCTTTCCTCCAGGTAATCTACTACCCGCAGGCCCTGTAAATTATGATTGAACCCGCCATGCTTAGACATCAATTCATTCAAGGCGTCTTCTCCGGAATGGCCGAAGGCCGTATGCCCTAAGTCGTGGGCCAGCGCTATCGCTTCGGTCAAATCAGTATTCAAACCTAAAACACCGGCAATGGTCCGGGCAATCTGCGCTACTTCGATGGTGTGCGTAAGGCGCGTGCGGTAATAATCGCCTTCATGGTTTACGAATACCTGGGTTTTATATTCCAGCCTGCGGAAGGCTGCGGAGTGCACGATCCGGTCGCGGTCACGCTGGTAATCTGACCGGTAAGGATGAGTTTTTTCCGGATATACCCGTCCTTTGCTGAATTCACTCTTCATAGCGTAAGGAGCCAGGATCATATCCTCAATCATTTTAATCTTATTTTGACTGGGCATCTTTTAACTGTTTATATAATTCATCCAATGATTGCGGGATTATTTTGGTATTGGTCAATATCGGCATAAAGTTAGTATCGCCCTTCCAGCGCGGGACTATATGGATATGTAAATGCCCGGTTATCCCTG
>JBAZIT010000166.1:0-3063 GCA_041651675.1 Candidatus Omnitrophota bacterium
AAAGGTGGTCCTTGGTCCGGCGCAAGGCGTACTCCGTATGCGTTCCGGTTCCCAGGATAAACGCCCAATCCGAGCTCTGGGCCAATAATAATTCGCGTAAAGCCTGGTTCAGCGCCCTGCGGGTTAAACCGTTCACGCTGTTATAACTCCTGGCCAACTCCGTCATCCTATCCGAAGCAATGTGCAGATGCCGGTAGATCCAGTCATTTGTGCCCTGCAGCCACATCTCGCTATAACCCTTCCATCCCCAGCTGGACATTGAAGGCGTAATGACCTGGTTGCGCGGGTTCTCCTCTAAATACTGCACGGCGGTAGTCAGGCTTATCTCATCCTGGTCACAGGCGATCTTACGGATCAAAAATTCCAGCCACAGCGGGCCTTCATACCACCAGTGTCCGAATAATTCCGCGTCATACGGAGAAACAATAATGGGCTTTCTGCCCATAAAATCATAAAGGTATTCTACCTGCTTCTGGCGGTTGAACATAAAATTACCCGCCTGCTCCGCGGCTTTATTTTGCGCCCAATGCGGGACATAAGCCTCTTTACGGTTACCCGAACCGGTGATCCGGTAATATTTTATCCCCGTATTGATCCTTACCCCGTCGGGGTGGATATAGGGCTTGATATAATCGTACTCCAGGTCAAAACCTATATCGCGGTAAAATTCGCGGTAATTGTAATCTCCCGGGTAGCCCTCTATCGACGACCAGACCTGTTTTGAAGATTCCAGGTCCCGGGCAAAACAAGCGACCTGCGTTCCTTTACAATAAACCGGAGAAAAAACTCCGTATTTGGGGCGCGGCGAACCATGCAGGATAGCGTGAGCATCCGAAAAGAAATAACGGATCCCGGCTTCTTTTAATATCGCGTCATGGCCCGGATGATAACCGCATTCGGGGAGCCAGATGCCCCGGGGTTTCCTGCCGAAAACGCTCTCGTAGTGGCTGGCGGCAACTTTCACCTGGGCACGCACCGATTCTTTACAAACATCCATCAGCGGAAAATAACCGTGAGTCGCTCCGCAGGTGATGATCTCTAATTTCCCCAGGTCCTGGAAATGCTTAAAAGCGCTTACCAGGGAACGGTTATATTTTAAAAATGTATCCCGGGCCTTGGTAAATTCGGACAGGTACATCAGCGCCAGATTATGAAATTCCGGCTGCCAACGGGTCCGCTCTATCTCCTTATGCGCTAATTCAATGAGCCGGTTGATATGCTTAAGGTACCTCTCCTGGAGCAGCGTATCGGAGAGCATAGAGATCAAAGTCGGGCTCAAAGTCATGGTGATGCGGAAATCTATTCTGTCCGCAACCAGCCTCTCATAGACCAAAATGAGCGGCACATAGGTCTCGGTGATCGCCTCGTAGAGCCAGTCCTCTTCCAGGAAATCTTCGTGTTCAGGGTGCCGTACATACGGCAGATGCCCGTGTAAAACTAAGCAAAGGTATCCTTTAGGCATATTATTTGGTTTCCCGGTTGACGATCGGGGTTATAACGCGTTCATCGGTTTTATCCGCAGATACGGCTTTCACCGGGACCACCTGTTTTCCGTCGGGAAGAGCAAAACGCAAAGTAAATGTCCCGTCCGGCCTCAGAGCTATCGGTTTACCCTGGACCGTAACCTTGGCGTCAGGCTCGGTTGCGCCGTAAACGATCAGCTCACAGTCCACTTTAAGCCAAAAACCCTTTTTCTGCGGCTTCTTTACCGGACTGGCCATAGAAGCCAGGCCGTGAGAACTGACCAGTCTTTCCCTCCAGGATTTTCCTACGGGAGAACTCTTGCCCTGGCCGAATCCCATGCCGTAAAGCCGGGCAAACATATCATCAGGGATCATCCATTCTTCGTCAGTGATCCAGGATGGCCCGTCCAGCGGAGTCTGCACGACATTAGAACGCAGGATGGTGATGAATTTACCGTTGGATAACTTCAGGCCGAAATCCACGCACCAGGACCTTCCCGGGCTGCCGGAGTCAATATACCAGTTGTTGGCAAATTCATGTATCTCGATATCAAAAAAACGGTTTGCGTTTGCGCCGTTAAAAATAATATTGGTTACGTCATAAACCCTGAGGATACGTTTGGCTTTATAGAACTCATCCTTAAGTTCGGACTTCAATCTTTCTACCGTCCCTTGTTTTAATTCCCAGTAAGTATATAACCACCAGGGATCGCGCACCAAAAGGACCATCTTATCCTGTTCATAATGCGCCGGCAGTTCGCGGGAAAAAGTTTTAGTGATGCGGGATTTTTCCGGATGGGAAAACTTGGCTGTCTCTACGGCGATCTCCTGAACACCGACTGCCTGTTTAACCAGCGGCTTGGGTGCCGCCTTGGGCCTGGTTACCCGCGGCTGCCTCTTCTTAGAGATAGGTTTCCTGGAAACTACTTTCTTCGTCTTCTTGACCCTGGCCATACTCACCTCCGTATTTTAAGAATAAAAAAGGGGATAATCTCCCCTTTTTTTAAGAACTGTATGGACTGTTCTTTTACCTCCCCTAGTTCATCTCTGGGCCTTTTTGTTGAACGTAAACGATGATTTTTTCTTCGTTGCTGCCTCCAGGGCTTCTTTGAGCTTGGTCACCTTTTCCAATTCACTTTTCAGGCTTTCGCTGACCAGCTGTTCCTGGATTAATCTCTTTTTTGCCGCTTCAAAATTCGCCTTTTCCTCAGCCAGCTCTTTATTTTTTGCTTCTAACTCTTGAGCCAGGCCCGCCCGCTCCTGAACGACCTTACCGGATTTTTCTTCCAGCTCCATCCTTTGGAGCATCTCTTTTTTGCGCAGGGTATTCTGATTATAAGCATTGATACATGAACCTATATTAAGAATGAAAAGCAGCAAGGTTACCACTGCCAGCGCAACTATGATTCTATCTTTATTCATCCTTGGTGTTCGTTTTGAAACCTTAGCTGTCTTACGTTTTTATTTAAGATTTTCTTTCGGCTCGCGCAGCATCGGCTCTTCTATCCGGCCCTTGTCCTCTTTAACCTTGGTCACTTTAGGCTGAATAACGATCTCCACCCTGCGGTTAAGTTTACGGCCTTCTCTTGTATCATTAGAA
>JBAZIT010000167.1:0-3023 GCA_041651675.1 Candidatus Omnitrophota bacterium
CAGAGTTGAGCGGCGTACCTGACCACCTTTCAACGCCGGCCGGCAACATGCGCAGGACAGTTGGCTTCGGAGCGAGTAAATTGCGGCATAGAAAATTTTGCCCCGCCAGAGAGGAGGCGACTATGGGCCGAATGTATCAGATGACTCGATGCTGTGGTGAAATTGCCCCGAGGACCACCACGCTATATGAAGCATGGAATTTTCCTCATCCTTCCAGAGCAAGAGAATGCGGGAACCGGCAAAAAAGAGGGAACACTGCCGCAGGATATTGCTCAACAGAGAATAAAACTCTTCCGGTATTGTTATCGGCCAGTTGGCCAAAGCAGAAGCTCTGCTTCGTTGCTGCTTTTCAGAGTCACCAAGCTGGCCAAGCAGCGCGGTTGCAACCAGGAAATAGCAAATATTAAAGACAAAGTTGTCTATTCTAAACACAGGGCCCTTGGGCAGATATTCCAGGTATATGACCATGAAAATCTCGACGACCAGAATGATGAATGCGGTGGAATGAACCCCAGTCCATTGCCAGCGCAATGTGGCGGCAGTCAGGAGGAACAAGGAAATGACGAAAAATGGGCTGGCGGGTCCGCCGGTGAGAAACATGAGGACAGCGAAGAGCAGCAGATCGAAAGCATGAATAACCACTGCCGAATAGGCCCAGGCGATACCTGTCCTCCACACCGTCAGGACCAGAGCGATTGAATAGCAAAGGTAAACGGCAAGGAGGTAATAGACTGCCATGGAGTACGTTATCGAATCGTTGTGATCAAGCCAGATGGCAAATAAAACAACGACGGCCAGGACAATCCTGCCTGAGGCAATGAATTTTTCTGCTTGGTTTGGCTGTGAAAAGCTTCTGTACATTGCGTTCTTCACCAGGCGCGAGCACAACAAATTACGATAATTATAATGAATTCCGTTAATTAGTTATATGTTTTCCCGTAATGGGGTATATATAAAATAAGCTTCCTGTGTCAATAAATAAATTGGGAACGAGAGTGTCCGATATTTTATGTAAATGATTATCTGAAAAAAATAGAAGATTTATCTTTGATGGTCTCGTAAAAAGTCGCTTTTGCCCTTTTTTGTCATTCCCGCGAAGGCGGGAATCCAGTTATTTCAATGACTTCTATAGGGGTAGGGACAACGCATTGGTTTGCGTCGCCCCTCCCTCCGAACCGGACTGGCGGATTTCCCGCATCCGGCTCTCCAGTAGGTGGTCTTACCTCCTTGAGGACTGGAGCAACAAAGCATGGGCGTCCTCAAGACTAAACAGCCCAAGCTCCTGAAAGAATTTATTCGGCCAGCGACGATGATCCCTATTGCCACTAATTCCTTTATACCTTTTGCTGTGTTGCCGCAAAATGCTGCGCAGTCGACGCCTTATCCATCCGTCCAGCATCGGAAACGTCCACTTGTGGCTGTGCTTGAAATATTCAAACCAGCCTTTCAGTGTCC
Source organism: Candidatus Omnitrophota bacterium (assembly GCA_041651675.1). Taxonomy (GTDB): domain Bacteria; phylum Omnitrophota; class Gorgyraeia; order Gygaellales; family Profunditerraquicolaceae; genus UBA6233. The sequence goes on from JBAZIT010000167.1 coordinate 1,456, forward strand.
GGTTCAGATTTGCTGCAATAACGGACAGGCTCTGGCCGTTGCTGCGCCCGGTCTGGGATCGGATCGTGTCTTTGAGTTTCTTCAGGCTCTTCTTGCGGGGCCATCTTGTGCCACGTTCAAAGTGGTAGCCAAGAAAATCAAAGCCCTGTCCCGCTTCGCTTATGTTAACGACACGGGTCTTTTCTGGGTGCAAAACCAGTCCTCTTTCCGTAACCAGTTGACCGACCGTGTGCAACGCCTGTTTTGCCTCCGCTTCGTCTTTGCACATAATGACAAAGTCGTCGGCATACCGGATCATGGTATATCCCGCTTCCTCCATCGCTTGATCTACCGGATGAAGGTAGAGGTTGGCAAGCAACGGACTGATAACCGCGCCTTGTGGCGTTCCCGTCTCCGGTGTCCACTTGGCCAACCCATCCAGAACATCCTGTTTAAGAAAGCTCTCGATCAGTTTCCGCAGTCGTCCATCGGCAATAGACCTCTGCACGTCCTGCATCAGTCTGCCATGCGGTATGCTGTCAAAGTAGGCTTTCAGGTCGGCGTCCACGACGTGGGTATAGCCGGCCTTCAGCATCCTTTCGACTTCCCGCAGGGCATCCTTGCAGCCTCTGTTCGGTCTGAATCCATAACTGCGAGGTCGGAACTGCCGCTCGAAGATCGGTTCTATAACCAGACGGATGGCCGACTGAACTACACGATCCCTGACTGTGGGAATCCCCAATGGTCGCTTCTCCCTGCTGCCGGGCTTATCGATATAAGTCCGTTTGATCGGGCGCGGCTGATAGGTCTCCGTTCGCAGCTCTTCGCTCAGTTTGTTAATATTCTCCTCCAGCTTTTCTTCAAACCGTTCCACGTTTTCATGATCCGTCCCGGCGCTGCCGCCGTTTCTCTTGACGGCCTGCCAGGCGGCATAAAGGGTTTTCGCGCGGCAGACTTTATCAATCAGGCTGAACCATACTTCTCCTTTCACCCCCTTGTCGAGGGCTTCCAGCATGCGATCCGTCCATATAGAACGTTCCACCCAGTCCCTTGTCCGGGTTTCTTCCGTTTGTTTAGTCCCGCAGGACACTTCCACGGCTTTGTTTTCGCTCTCTATCAACATCTTGCATCCACTTTCCTGCGTCCCTTTGCTCCGCGGCCATTACGTCGCTTCTTCGCTACTATGGACGCTCTGACTCCTGTCCGGCGGGTTCTTCGTATCCTTATCAGGGACAATGAACGCCCTTCTCGAGTCGGACAGGTCTCCCCGGTTCACCCGGCACGACCTTCCATGCATCCCGTCACCAAACACCCGACGCGCCCTGTCATCGCTTCTTTGCTGCTCACCCAGCGTGGCAGGCTTCCCGTTCCTCTGACATCGGGTCTGGACTTCGCCTTGAATCCGCAGGCTCGTCGCTACGTAAGGCCGAATCGTGTTCGTCATCCTACGGGCTGCTTGTTCGCTTCCGGTTGCTCTCCACCCCGCTTCGCAGCGACGCAGTTACCTTCGGCTATCGGGGGTGAGCATCCCCCGTGAGAGGTCTTTCACCTCTCTGGTCGCGCCCGCTCCCGGGCGCACGGATACCGGC
>JBAZIT010000168.1:0-2993 GCA_041651675.1 Candidatus Omnitrophota bacterium
GAAATAACCAAGTATTTTACCCATACGCACCATGCGCCGGTAAAAGAAATAGCTAATTCATCCAAGACCGGAGCAGCTACTTTGATCTTACGCGGTATATCCATCGGCCTGGAGTCCAGCGCCTGGCAGTTTATGGTTATCGCGCTTACAATTATGGCTGCTATTGTGATATATTGGGGTCAGCCGGTTGTATTTGTTCTTTACGGAGTAGCGATGACCGGTATCGGTATGCTTACTTTAACCGGCAATAATGTAGCGATGGATTCATTCGGCCCGATTGCCGATAATGCTAACGGCATCGGTGAAATGGCGCATTTAGAGCCCGAGGCCCGCCAGATTATGGCTGATCTGGATGCTGTGGGTAACACCACTAAGGCTATTACTAAGGGTGTAGCCATTGGTTCGGCAGTAATCGCCGCGGTTTCTTTGTTCGGCGCCTTTTTAACCGATGTCACCAAGGTCCAGGCGCAGATGGGTATAGGAGAATCTTTACGGCTGCTGACTACCGGTATAAGGGTTTCTGAGCCGATTGTTTTTGTCGGCGTTTTAATCGGCGCGGCAATACCCTGTTTATTCTCCAGCCTGATGATTAATTCCGTAGCCCGCGCAGCCAGCTTAATTGTTGAAGAAGTGCGTAAGCAGTTTCATACTCCGGGATTAATGGAAGGGAAAGTCAAGCCGGATTATAAAAAAGCAGTGGATATCTGCACAATCTCCGCGCAAAAAGAACTCATAGGTTTGGCTTTAATTGCCGTATTAAGCCCGATCTTGATCGGTATGGTCTTAAGAGTTGAGGCTTTAGGCGGATTCCTGGCCGGTGTAATAGTTTCCGGACAACTGCTGGCAGTCTTTATGGCTACCGCCGGCGGAGCCTGGGATAATGCCAAAAAGACGATTGAAGACGGTTTATACGGAGGCAAGGGCTCCGAATGCCATAAAGCCTGTGTTGTTGGAGATACTGTCGGAGATCCTCTAAAGGATACCTCCGGCCCGGCATTAAACCCGATGATTAAAGTAATCAACATGGTTTCGCTATTGGCCGCCCCTATAATTATTCACTATCGCATAACTAACGCGGGTGTTATAATCAGTATTGCGCTTTGTGTAGTTGTGATATTTGGGGCTATACTTTATTCCAAGCACGGGGTTTTAGGCCTTAGGAAGAAGAGAGAAGCTGGTTTCTAAAAAATGTCTATTTTTCAACGTTTGAAGAATATTGTTATCGGGAAATCGCGGAATCCTCAGGACTCCGCGATTTTCCATAAAATATCCCTGATCGCTTTTTTTGCCTGGATAGGCCTGGGAGCTGACGGCTTGTCTTCATCGTGCTACGGCCCGCAGGAAGCATTCCTGGCTTTAGGCAGCCACACCTACCTGAGTATTTTTGTCGCCCTGGGGACAGTGCTGACCATTTTTGTTATCAGCACAAGTTATTCTCAGATTGTTGAGCTTTTCCCCGGCGGAGGGGGAGGGTACCTGGTTGCCAGCAAGTTATTGTCTCCGACCCTGGGAATGTTCTCCGGTTGCGCCCTGTTAATTGATTATGTGCTGACTATTACCGTTTCAATTGCCAGCGGCGCGGATGCGTTATTCAGCCTTTTGCCTATACAATGGCATACCTATAAGCTGGTTTTTGCGGTGGCAGTAGTTATAATGCTGATGTTATTAAATATGCGCGGGGTAAAAGAATCGGTCTTGATGCTTGCCCCTATCTTCCTTATCTTTCTGATCACCCATATCTTTATTATCATTTATGCTCTTTGCAGGAACTCTTCCGGTATCGGGCAGTTGGCCGCTTCTACTTCCGGGGATCTGCACAGTACTGTTTCGCAAATCGGCCTGTGGGGGGCTGTCTTTTTAATCCTTAAGGCTTACAGTATGGGCGCAGGAACCTTTACCGGTATAGAAGCGGTCAGTAACAGCCTGACTGTTTTGCGCGAACCCAAAGTCCAGACGGCAAAACATACCATGCGTTATATGGCGATCTCCCTGTCTTTTATTGTTTTAGGCCTGATGGTTGCTTATCTATTCTATAGCGTTAACCTTCAGCCGGGGAAAACCTTGAACGCGGTCCTTTTTGAACAGGCTACTTCCGGCTGGGGCAGAGCCGGTTTCATTTTTGTCCTGGTTACTTTAATTTCTGAAGCTACGCTTCTTTTTGTCGCTGCCCAAACCGGTTTTGTAGGCGGCCCGGCAGTACTGGCGAATATGGCCAATGACCGCTGGTTCCCGACAAGGTTCTCTACTTTAAGCGATAGGTTAGTAACCCAGAACGGGATCCTGATCCTGGGAGGGTTTGCTCTCTTGTTGATGGTCTTTACCAACGGTTCAGTAAAATTATTGGTGGTCTTATACAGTATCAATGTTTTTATTACCTTTGTTTTTTCTCAGGCAGGTATGGTGCGGCACTGGTGGCAGTCGCGCGTAGAATTTAAAGGATGGTTAAGAAAGCTTTTTGTGAGCGGTTTAGGCCTGGCCTTAAGCGCGTTTATTCTCGTTTCAATGATTATCATGAAGTTCCATGCCGGCGGCTGGATAACTCTTTTTATCACCGGTACCTTGGTCATAATAGCGATATTCATCAAGCGGCATTACTATGCTACGGCAAAACTTTTACACAGGTTAAACAGCCTGGTTACCGTTGCTGAATCCGCCGAAGAAACTCTGGTGAGCACCAGCCTGAATGCCCAGCAAAAGCAGGAACCGGACTTAAGGGCCAAGACCGCAGTCATCCTGGTCAGCGGATTTAACGGCATAGGGCTGCATACGCTATTTGGGGTAATCCGGTTATTCGGGGGGGTTTTCAAGAATTTTGTTTTTGTCCAGGTTGGCGTAGTTGACGCCGGAAATTTTAAAGGCAAGGCCGAAGTGGGTAAAGTCGAAGCTGAAGCCAAAAATGATATTGCCCGTTACGTAAATTTCATGCATAAACAGGGGTTTTATTCCGAAGGCACTTTTAGGGTAGGTACGGATGTAGTAGAAGAGGTGAACAG
>JBAZIT010000169.1:0-2988 GCA_041651675.1 Candidatus Omnitrophota bacterium
AGGACATCCGTAGGCTTCTTTTTTTTCAAATATTTAAAATTAAGCTTAGCGATCAGTTTATCGCTGACAAATGAGACAGTGATCTCACCTTGTTTTTTCAGGCCTTCATCTTTTAAAGCCCTAAGAATTGATTTTTTTATCCTTGCCGGATAGATGGGAACCTTCTTTTGAAGGTTTTTTATGGTTATTTTCAATCTGCGCGCCTTCAGGATAGCTGGTCCGGCTGTGGTATATACCGCTGAGCAGCCGGATAAATACCGCCGAGATTTTTTCCAGGTCTTTAAGGGTTAATTCACATTCATCCAGCTGGCCGTCGATGAATTTATTATTGATTACTTTATGTACCAGTTCTTCGATTTTTGCGTGGCTGGGCTCTTTTAAGGTGCGCATAGCCGCTTCTACCGAGTCCGCCAGCAGGACTATAGCTGTTTCCTTGGTGCCGGGCTTAGGCCCGGGATAACGAAAGCCCTCTTCCCTGATCACTTCGTCTTCTTCAATATTCTCCAGTGCCCGGCGGTAAAAATAATAAACCAGGCTGTTGCCGTGGTGCTGCTGGATGAAATCTATCAACGCCGGGTTCAAACGGTATCTCTTGGCCAGCTCCAGGCCTTCTTTGACATGGTTCATGATCACCAACTTACTCATGGTCGGCGAAAGATTGCCGTGTTTGTTAATTTCCCGGTTCTGGTTTTCGCTGAAATACTCCGGTTTCTGGAGTTTACCGATGTCATGGTAATACGCGCCTATCCTGGCCAGCAAGGCATTTGCCCCTACTGCCCTGCAGGCAGTCTCGGATAGATTACCTACGATCAGGCTGTGGTGATAAGTCCCCGGAGCTTCCTGGACCATGCGCTGTAAGAGCGGATGGTGAAAATCCGCCAGCTCAAGCAGGCTGATGTTAGTGGCGGTATTAAATAAATATTCAAAGATAGGCAGGACGCCTAACACTATAATGCTTGAGATTATCCCATTAAGAAAGAGTATCAAATACCTGTAAGGAAGGCCGATCCATAAGTGGTCGATCAGCACCAGGACCGCTATTTGCAGAAGGCCGTTAAATATTCCGGCCCGGATGATCGTGCTGCGTTTACGCGCATCCAGCACCAGGAAGCTGGAGACTATGCCGCTGGTTAAAGCCAGCAGCATAGTTGGCAGCGGAGATCCTGAAGAAGCAGCAATAGCTACCGCGGAGGCCAGGGTGATCAATAAGGATACCTCCAGGCTGCCGAAGAGCAGCGTTACCAGCATGGGCACTATTGAAAATGGGATATAGAGTATGGAAAGCTGCTGCCTGATGATAAAATAAGCAGCGGCATAAATGGCCAGGAAAAGCAGGGAAAGGTTAAGCAGCCGGCAGCATTTCAGGTCTAGTTTCCTTAACTTCAGGTAGCCGCACAGGATGACCAGGAGCAAGGTCAAGGCCAGGTTGATCTGCGTGGCATAGCTGTAAATAAATACCAGCAGGATTAAAACTATTGTCTGAAGATTGATTTTACCGGGAAGCTTTATCATATGCCTCAATGATCCTCTGGACCAAGGCGTGTCTGACCACGTCAAAACCGCTAAAATAAATAAACTTGATCCCTTCGGTATTACTCAGGATATCCTGGGCTTGCAACAGGCCGATAGGCTTGCCGTTAGGCAGGTCGCTTTGCGTTATATCTCCGGTGATCACCGCTTTGGAGTCAAAACCCAGGCGGGTCAGGAACATTTTCATCTGTTCGGCAGTGCAATTCTGCGCTTCATCCAGGATAATAAAAGCGTCATTCAGGGTCCTGCCCCGCATATAAGCCAAAGGCGCCACTTCAATGATCCCGGTCTCGATATATTTCTCGATACGCTCAGCTTCCATCATATCATAGAGCGCATCATACAGCGGCCTTAAGTACGGCGATATTTTCTCGTGCATATCTCCGGGCAAAAATCCTAATGATTCGCCTGCTTCGATAGCCGGCCGGGTGAGGATGATCCTGCGGACTTCCTGTTTTTTTAAAGCTTCTACCGCGCTGGCCATGGCCAGGTAGGTTTTGCCTGTCCCTGCCGGGCCAATACCGAAAACAATATCAAATGCCTTCATTGCTTCCACATATTCACGCTGGCCGGTAGTTTTCGGGCCGATCTGTTTACCGCTGGAAGCGCGGGTAACCGTGGTATCCGGAATTTCCAGAGAACCGGTTTTTTTAGGTTTCTTGAAATTAGCTACCAGATAAGCCAGGTCCAGCTTACCCACCTCTGCCTGGCCCAGGCGCGAGGCTCCCAGGATGTAATCAACTAAGCTGCAGGCTTTCTTGATATTGGCGGCTGTGCCGCTGACTTTCAAATGTTCTCCGCGCAGGGTCAGCTTTACCTTAAACTCTTTTTCGATAAGCTTGGCCCTGGCGTCATGCAGGCCAAGAAGCTCCTGCGCCTCCTGGTGGGTATGGAGTTGGATTATTTTATCCATTGATTATTATTTCAGGTTTTCTTTCGGCTCGCTTAATGTCTCGGCAGTCGGCTTTGTTTCAGCGGCGTCTGGTATGTTCAGGGTCTGTCCGGGATAAACTTTATCCGGGCCCTTTAAAACATCCTTGTTCGCTTCATAGATCTTAGTCCATTTTTTAGTCGTGCCGTAGAACTTCTTAGATATTTTTTGCAAGGTGTCATTTTTGCCTACGACGTATTTTTGGCTGGTTAGGCTGGCCTCGGGCAGGGGTTCAGATACGAAACTTTCCTGCATAACGATAACTTCGCTGGCGGATGCGGCCGGCGCGGCAACGGTCTTTTTAGTTTTATACGAACGGCCTAACTCGAATTCGAACACTCTTATTTCCCGGTTATCTTTTCTTTCCGCTGCGCTCTGCGCAGGGGCTTTACCCGTAAGGTATCCGCGGTTACCGCTCTCTAAGCTCTGGTCCACCCTGTCTTTAGTCATGGAGTAGGTCCGGGCAACGCAGCCGGACAGGATTAGAACAGAGGCTAAGGTTAAAAAACCGAACACATTTTTATTCT
>JBAZIT010000170.1:0-2970 GCA_041651675.1 Candidatus Omnitrophota bacterium
TGGAGATTGGCAACCGCTTCTCTCTGCTCGGTTTTGCTCTTGGCTTTAACAAAATTAGGCATCGCTATTGAAGCAAGTATAAGCAGAATAACGACAACCAGGATAAGCTCGATTAACGTAAATCCTCCGGATTTTTTCATGTTTTTATTTTAACACGCTTAGGCTTGCGTTTCAAGTTATTTTAAGCTGGTTGACTTATTTCAAGAGAGTATAGTATAATGCGGATAGTGGGCTTTCTTAAATACGCGGAGGCAACCCTGGACTACCTGGATGAGCTGGAAAATAAAACCATATCTATAATCCGTGAGGCCTACAGCCGTTTCAGGAATACCGCCTTACTCTGGTCTATAGGAAAAGACTCTACAGCTATGCTCTGGACCTGCCGGAAAGCATTTTTCGGGAAGATCCCTTTCCCGGTCATCCATATTGATACAGGTTTCAAATTTAAAGAGATCTACACGTTCCGGAACAAGTATGCCCGGGAGTGGGGCCTGGACCTCATTATCAGCAGTAACGCGCAGGCTTTGCAGTCAGGCACTCACCCTGAAAAAGGAAAATTCCGCTGTTGCCACGCCTTAAAAACAGAAGCCCTGCGGGAATCTATCGGCAATTATAAATTTAAGGCCCTGCTATTGGCTATCCGGCGAGATGAGCACGGGATAAGGGCCAAAGAAAGATATTTTTCTCCCCGGGATAACGGTTTCAGATGGAATTACCAGGAGCAGCCGGCGGAGATGTGGGACCTCTACCAATCCAAACTCAGCTCGGAAGAACATTTCCGGATCCATCCCATGCTGCATTGGACAGAACTGGATATCTGGAAATATATTCAACGGGAAAAAATCCCTATCGTCCCTCTCTATTTTGCCAGGGACGGCTTAAGATACAGGAGCATAGGCTGCCAAACCTGTTGCTCCCCGGTCAATTCCCGCGCGCGCACAATCCCGGAGATCATCAAAGAGCTGGAGAATACCGACGTGGCGGAAAGAAGCGGCCGGGCTCAGGACAAAGAAGATGCCTACACCATGCAGAAATTAAGGTCACTCGGGTATATGTAATGGAAAAACGTTACTTCAGGCTTGTATTTGCCGGCCATGTTGACCACGGAAAATCCACCCTGCTCGGAAAATTGCTGTTTGAAACGAATTCCCTGCCTAAACAAAAGATTGCGGAAATCAAAACTGCTTCTAAGGTCCTGGGTAAAGATATGGAGTTTGCTTTTTTAACCGACCAGTTAAAAGAAGAACGGGAAAACCAGATGACCCTGGATACGGCCCAGGCCTTTTTCAGGAGCCGCAGGCGGAACTACGCTGTTATTGACGCCCCCGGCCATATTGAACTTATCAAAAACATGATTACCGGAGCTTCCCAGGCCCAAGCAGCTATCCTGGTTATTGATATAGCTGAAGGGATCAAAGAACAGACCACGCGCCATGCCTCCATTGCCGGCCTGTTAGGCATAACCCAGCTTATTGTTGTCCTGAATAAAATAGACCTTGCCGGATACAAAGAACAGCCTTTCCAGGAAGTTAAAGATAAGATCCTGAAATTTTTATCCAATCTGGATATAAAACCTGCGGCAGTAATACCAGTTTGCGCCAAGAACGGCGCTAATGTCTCCCGGAAATCGCCTTTAATGGCCTGGTATAAAGGCCCCTGCTTGCTTAAAGCCCTGAATTCCCTGCGCTTGAAAAATCCCGCGGATAAAAAACCTTTAAGAATTCCGGTCCAGGATATTTATGAAATCAAGGGAGAGAGAATAATAGCCGGGAAAGTAATATCAGGGATAGTTAAACGCGGGCAAAAAATTACCCTTCTGCCCTCTCTCCTGGAAGCAAAAATAAGCGTAATCAAGATTTTCGGAAAATCCCCCGTAAAAGCGCAGGCAGGCGAAAACATCGGGATTATTTTGAGTGAGCCGCTGATTGTCAAAAGAGGCGATATTATTGCGGCCAGGCCCTCCGGGGCGCGATTAAGCGGACGTTTTCAAGGAAAGGTTTTTTGGTGGGCCAAAGAGGCGCTGCCGGTTAACGCGCGGATAGATTTAAGGTGCGCCAGCCAGCAGGTCCAATGCGTTATCGAAAAGATCGAAAAAAAAGTTGATTCCTCAACTCTGCAGATCATCGAAAGAAACTCCGCCGAGCTCAAAACAAACGAGATTGGAATAGTAGCGATAAAGACAGAGAGGCCGATCGTCATCGAGGACTTTGATCTTATAGAAGATCTAGGCAGGTTTGTCCTGGAACAGGATTTTAACGCGGCAGGCGCAGGGATAATCGCTTAAAAAGGCCGTTTAGAAAAGCGGCTCTCCGTCAAAATCACAGGCTTTGATTTCCGCTTCGCTATAGCCGGTTATTTTCAATACCGTAGGAGCGATATCGTATATTGAAGGCTGTTCTTTGCCGATCTTGCGGTTGGAAAAAATCACGCCCGGCACAAAGCTGGGGTCAAAAAGATGGTCGCCGGACCACTTTTTAAGATTATCCTCTATCAGCGCCCGCGGCGCCCCACCTATCGCTGTCTGCCATGAAGCGCGGTAACCCTTATTGAATCCCACGTAAAGGTCAGGGGCTTCTGCTATGTATTTGCCCCGGAAGATCTGTTCTCCCTTATACACCTTATGGATAACCGGCTGGTTATATTTTTCATCCATCCATCCGGTCAATTTTCCGGCTATTTCTTCTTTTAAGTCCTCCGTTTCCCTGCCCGGCATTACTATACCCAGACCCTCCCTGCCCTGTTGATTTATGTAGATTGCGCCGAACCCTATCGCGTAAGCCCTGGTCTTTGGCCAATCAATGTCCGCTAATAACTCATCTCCGGAATCAGCGGTATTGTCCTTGAGCGCTAGATAACCGTTTTTCCTTAACCAGCTGTTTAAATGCGCCGCTCTCTTAAACGCGCCAAACCCATGGTCGGATAAAACAATCAATGTATCGTCCTTATCCAGCTTATCCAAAACAGTTCCCA
>JBAZIT010000171.1:0-2958 GCA_041651675.1 Candidatus Omnitrophota bacterium
GGCCGCACGCAGGCATATAAACCTAAGGCCTGCCGGATAGCGACGTTAACCGAACGAAAACCCTCTCCTATTGGCGTGATGATCGGTCCTTTTAAGGCAACTTTATTTTTTCTGATAGAATCCAGCGTGCTTTCGGGCAGGAGTTCCCCGGTTTTTTCCAGGGCCAGGGAACCGGCCAGCGCCTCTTCCCATTCTATTTTTACACCGGTAGCTTCAATGCACCTTTTAGCGGCCAGGCTGACTTCCAGGCCGATTCCGTCCCCGGGGATCAATGTTACTTTATGCGCCATTTTAGACTTTCAGCTCTCCGTATTTACGGTAATAATTTATGATGCCGCCTTCTTTAAGCAATCCCTGCATGAATTTAGGGAAGGGCTTTAAGGTAAGGTCAATATTTTTTGTGACATTCCTGGCCAGCCCTTTATCCAGGTCTATCTCTACTAAATCATTCTCGCCGATCTTATCCGTATCCGTTTCGATTAAAGCCAGCCCGATATTGAAAGCATTCCGGTAAAAAATACGGGCGAAGCTTTTGGCTAATACCGCCACAATTCCGGATTCTTTGATGACCAGGGGCGCCTGTTCGCGCGAAGAGCCCATGCCGAAATTCTTACCGGCAATGATCATGGACTTGCCCGGCTGTATCCTGGATGCAAACCCGGGATCAATGTCTTCCATGATATGTTTAGCCAGCTCTTTCATATCGGTAATGGCAAATTTATACCTTCCGGAAATAATGAAATCCGTATTAATATTATCGCCTAATTTTAAAGCCTGGCCGTTTAGTTTCATAGCTGCCTGAACTCATCCGCGTTTTTAGCCTTAGAGAGAGCGATATCCAGAGTGATCTCTCCTCTTTGAGTCAATTCCTTCAAACATTTATCCATCGTTTTCATGCCGTATTGCGAGCCAGTCTGCATAAGGGTAGGTATCTGTTCGATCTCCTGTTCGCGGATAAGGTTTCTTATCCCGGAAGTGCCGATCATTACTTCGGTGGCTAATACTCTTCCTTTGCCCGAAGAATGCGGCAGGAGCAGCTGAGAAATTACTCCCTGCAGGCAATCCGCCAGCTGCAGCTTTACCTGCGTCTGCTGGTGCGGCGGGAAGACATCGATAATTCTTTCAATGGTCTGCGGCGCATCAGGAGTATGCAGCGTGGCTAAAACCAAATGCCCGGTTTCTGCCGCGGTAAGCGCAGTTGAAATAGTTTCCAGGTCGCGCATTTCACCAACTACGATAACATTGGGATCCTGGCGCAGGGCATGGCGCAGGGCCGCAGCAAAAGAACGCGTATCCGAATAAACCTCTCTCTGTTTGATAATGCTCTTATTATTTTTAAAAATGAATTCGATTGGGTCTTCTATGCACATAACCAGGCATTCCCTCTCCTTATTGATCAAATCGATCATTGTAGCCAGGGTAGTGGTTTTACCCATACCGGTAGGCCCAGTAACCAAAACTAAGCCGTTGGCCTTGCGCGCAAGGTCGCTGACGATCTGCGGAAGGCCTAACTTTTCAACCGTAGGGATTTCCAGAGGTACGCGCCTGAAGGCCGCTTCCGGGCAGCCTTTTTGCATATGTATGTTTGTCCGGAACCTGTCCAGGGTCGGAAGGGCAAGAGAAAAATCCAGCTCCAATTCTTTTTCAAAGATCTCTTTCTGGGAATTATTCAGTATGCCGTAGATCAACCTCTTCAGGTCCTGCTTTTCCAGGACCGGAAGGTTCATCCGCTTAAGCGAACCGTCAATACGCAGGATGGGAGGTTCATTTTCAGTTATATGCAGATCGGAAGCGCTTTTTTCAATGCACATCATAAGCAATTCTTTTATTTCCATAATCGCCTCCCTATCGTTAAAGAAAACTCTTCGGGTCTGTAATATATCCCTTAACCGCTGACGCGGCTACGGTTGCCGGAGAAGCCAGGTAGATAAAAGCGCTGGGGTTTCCCATCCTGCCTTTAAAATTCCGGTTGGCGGTAGAAATGACTATCTCGCCGTCTGCGGGTATACCGTTATGCGTGCCTACGCAAGGGCCGCATCCCGGAGCCAGGACTACCCCGCCTGCCTCGACAAAAATATTTATTAATTTCAACTTCACGGCTTCCAGTAAGATCGTGCGCGAACTGGGAGCGATAATAAGCTTTACGCCCGGAGCCGCCTTTCTGCCTTTAAGTATTTTAGCAGCTATTTTTAGATCTTGCAACCTTCCGTTTGTGCAGGTGCCTAAAAATGCTTCATTGATCTTTACTTGTTTTAACTCCGCTGCCGGCTTTACCTTATCTACGCTATGCGGCAGAGAAACCTGGCTTTTAAGCCTGGTTATATCGATTTCCAGTATTTTTTCATATACGGCATCTTTATCCGCGCTTACAGGCTTAATAGCCGAACTCTTTACTCCCCGGGATTTGAGCCAGGCTAAAGTAGTTTTATCCTGCGGCATAAATCCGCACTTAGCGCCCATCTCAACCACCATATTGCAGATGGTTAAACGGCCATCCATGTCTAAACAATCAATTACCGGGCCGCAAAATTCAATTGCTTTATAAGTCGCTCCGTCAGACCCTACTTTTCCGATAATATCCAGGATGATATCTTTAGCGAATACGCCTTTAGGAGTTTTTCCTTTTACGACGATCTTGAAAGTTTCCGGAACCTTGAACCAGTTCTTGCCGGTGGCCAGGGCAATCGCCAGGTCGGTTGAACCCACGCCCGTAGAAAAAACACCTAAAGCGCCATAGGTGCAGGTATGTGAATCGGCTCCCAGGATTAAATTACCGGGCAACGCCTTTCCGGATTCAGGGATCACCTGATGGCATACGCCGCAGCCTATATCAAAAAGGCGCTGGTTAAACTCTTGGGCAAAATTACGCATCTTTTTGTGCACCCGCGAGACACCTTCGCTGGGGGATGGCGCGCTATGGTCGATCACCATGCAAAAATCTGTTTTTAGCTGTTTTAC
>JBAZIT010000172.1:0-2948 GCA_041651675.1 Candidatus Omnitrophota bacterium
GGAATAATAAAGTCGGGATGCCTCTTGCAGATAACGCGCCAGAAGCTCCGTCGCTTTCGTCCGGTAATAATTAACAATCTTTATTTTATCCTCATATTGATCGGGAAGCTGGAAATTATAGACAATACCCTGGAAACTATAAGCGGAATTATCGAATATATCCATAAGCCATCCGTTAACTCCGGTTATGATATACTCTCTGGCTCCTCCTGTTTTTGTGGCTATATTTAGATGCCCGTTAAACGCGGCCCGGTTATCGGATGTCCCGCAAGCTTCGCGCGTTGAACGAGGCATACTGACCCACACATCAGAAGACTGAGTAGATATCTGCATCAGGTCCACATCTGAACCGCTTACAAAAATAAACTTTCCGGATAGATCCGGCTGCTGGGCTAACCATTTAAACGTATCCACCCATTGCCGGCCACAGTCGTCCCTGCCCACCCCGCCAACCAATAGATTCATGCCCAAACCGTAATCTTCTCCCCAGGGCGTAGGATATTTTTTGTCTCTATCCCCGGTTATAAAAGCCAATATCGGGAACAGGATTGCCTGTTCTTTATATTCCACGAACCTTCTGACCAGGCCGGCTAATGGCCTGCTTATATCCGCAAAGTTGCTTCCTGTTTCTTTTAGAAGGAAAGAATTCAATCTTTCTTTAACCGTCTGCCCTATATCAAATAGCTGTTTTCCTGAGACAGCATAATCCTTCCTTTCCAGCTGGGTTAACTCAGGGCTTTTCCAGATCTGCGGGTCAGAGCCATTAGTGATACCCAGTGTTTTATCCTTAAACTCCGGCAGAATAGCTAATTTAGTAACCTCGTCATGTTCCTGGGAAACCGCGAAGATCACTTTAACTTTCTCATGCTCCGCTAAGCGCCGCGCCAGGTCTAACCGGCCATCGCGTATACTCCAATCAGGGACTAAATCTTCGCCGATATGATGTTTCAACCAGGCCACATCGGAATATACCGGAAGAGCAGCAGCTTCAGGAGTATGGGTAGTAAGGATAAAGCGGGTATTTTTATAAATGCTCTTCTTACGCTTTCCCTCAAAAAAACTGATATCATTTTCCACGGCGGCCAAGGTGAAGAAAAGCTGCGGCTCATTCAATCGCACTATATCCGGGGCTGTGCCTATATATTTGAATAATTCCGTAAACGAACGGGCCAGGAACGCCATCTGCCTTACCTTGCCGGGTTCAGGGGGATAGATGCCATAAAAAATCTCGGGCTGCCTGATGCCCAGGATAAAAGTACCGTTAACAAATATCTGGTACACCCTCACACTGTAATCATCATGGTTAAAATTAACATTGATCCTCAGCTGCTTATTTTTTCCGTCCTTGGCTACATATAAAGGAACGACTCCTTTTTCATTGTCCCAGTCTATACCTATATATTTTCCATCCTGGTCCACATAATGTTCATACAAAGGAATAAGTCCTATGACCTTCTGCCCTGTCTTAGAATAGTTGCCCATTGTCTCCCCGACCAAAAATCCCAAGCCTCCGCTGGCCAGCGCCCGCTGGGGGATCCTTCTAAGATGATGTATAAAAGCTTCCATAGATATATCAGCGACAAAAGAGCCTCCCTTAAGGAACTCTTTTACATTTGTAAAATTACGCTGTCCCTCCCAGGAAGAGCCAGGATCGAAACTTCCGCTGCCCACCGGTGAACTGGTAAGGTTAGGATGGACGGATAGAACTCCGTCTTTATAGCTTAAAAAGGTCAATCTTTGTCCTCTGGATAACTGGACCGCCTCCTCCCAAGTTAATAACAAAGACCTGTATCCCCCATCCCGTAATAGAAGAATGCAGCCCTCTTGCGCTCCGGCGGTATCCATTAAGGCGCCTGCCTTAGAACCATATTCTAAGAAAATAAACCTGGTATTATTTGGCTGGAGTTTTCTTTCAATATATTCCACAAGGTATCTTTTATTTCTTTCAACATCATCACGATAGGCAATAATACAGATCTTTAACCCACCCGCATTTAACCTGAATAAGGCTTTCTTAAGTTCAGCGTGATTCTCTAATCGACACCTGTCAGCTTCATATTCCCGGGCCACAATAGGGTTATCAGCAAAAAGCTGCTCCTGGCGAAGCACAAACCCTGATTCAGCCAGGTTTTTATCGTTTAATTGCACTCCGATAATCCCCATGGACTCGGCGCAGCCAAAGGTTCCGAATATCGTATCCGAAGAAATGTTCCCAAAATTCGTGTTTGTCAGGCGCATCTTATCTTGAAACGCCAGATAAATCCCATAACCCCTGAATCGCTGCGACATATTCTTATCAGGTTCATAGAAAAACCTGCTAAATACGTATTCCTTGGTATGCAAATCCAGCTCGCTCATTATCCCCGGGGATACAATGCCATTTTCCCGCAGTGCATCTTTAGCGCATAATTCGCCGATTGGTTGGGATATTTTACCTTCATGCCTTTTTTCGCTGAGCATTCCCAATAACCATCCGGAGCCGGCCTTTACATTAGGCTCGCTTGAATCTACAGCCCAGGAACGAATATGATAAAGTATTATATTCTTTACCTCAGGCCGGTCAGTCTCCTGGTATAAACGCAGAATACCCCATCCGTCCCAACCGTATTTAAGCATACCGTACATTTCTAATAAGGCGCCCCGCTTGAGTTCTCTAGCCCATACCCTTGCGGCTTCTCTATCAAGCATATTATTTAATTTAGCCATGGAAAGATAACCTGATGAAACAGCAGCAATAGGTGAGCTGGTATTGTCTATAATCTTCACCGGGGAATCTTGAGACAAACTTAGGTTACCAGCGGAAATATTCAGAAAATAATACTTTACTTTAAAGGGCATATTCTGGATCGCTTCTAGTACAGAACTCAAATGGGCGTCGCTGAACCTGTCTGGCTCACGTGTTTCTATACGTAGAGCAATCAGGCCATCTAGAATATTCAATTTCCTAT
>JBAZIT010000173.1:0-2898 GCA_041651675.1 Candidatus Omnitrophota bacterium
AAAGCTACCATGCTCTGCCATGTGGATCGCGCGCGTAATGATGTTTGTACTTGCGCCTTCCTGTTCGCGCGCAACTGGTTCATACTTGAGTACTGACTTAACATAATGTACTAGCGCAGGTCGTTGCATCTCTGCATAAACGTCATGATTCGCGGATACGAGGAATGGCGCAACATTGTAGTTATATGGGTTGAGGATCGCGCGCGAGAAATCCGTAACGCATGCAAAAGGACCGCTAATGTTGTATGCAATGTCGCGCGAGATTATGGTCATGCGCTTGATTGGCATCCTTGGTAGTCCAATGTCGTAGTCCGTAGGGTCGCGATGAATTGCGCCCGCGACTTCATGCAAGAGGATGAACGCGGATGCCATAGATAGTACGAACTGATCTACTTGCGTATGA
Source organism: Candidatus Omnitrophota bacterium (assembly GCA_041651675.1). GTDB lineage: Bacteria > Omnitrophota > Gorgyraeia > Gygaellales > Profunditerraquicolaceae > UBA6233. The sequence continues at coordinate 404 of JBAZIT010000173.1, forward strand.
TCACCAATACAACGAAAGAGAGACATCGCGCGCATCGGCATAGCTATCGCAACGTATGTTAGTTCGACGTTCATACTTGCGCGCGCGATCTCGCGCATTTGTTTGCGCAGGTCCTTTATCTTACGCACGTCTTGCTTGCTTCGATGATCGTCAATGCGCGCAATTTGTCGCGCCAATGATGTGCGAACTGCGCGGGATGCACGCGAACGTTCGAAGCGCTTGACAATGGCGGGTGCAGCATACGCGCTCTCGTCCATGTTATTGAGAGAGAACCACGCATAATAATTAACGAAAATAGGCATTTCCATAGGACGCATATCTTGATCGCGCGCGCTTTTCTCATGAGTCGTCGCGCCTTGCTCTTGCAATACATCATCTTCGCGAGATTGCTTATCGGGGCTAGGTGCGCTCATATGAGCGCGCGATGTATCATGATCATTTATTCGCGCGCGTTGCATTAGTGCGACCATCTCATTAACATAAACCTCGCGCCACATACGAAAGCGAATATCGCAAATATTCGATAGTTCTGCGATAGTCATTGGTTCGAACTTGATTACATACTTGCGCAAAAACGCAAGTTTGGATACAATCTCTAGACTAATTGGACGTTCTCGAGGAATAGATGGAATATATAATTGATATGCATGTACGAGTGTTAGGGTATGTTTTGTTATGACTTTTTGCGTAATTGTATCACTTATGTCATAGCTTTTTATCTCGGAATAATCTTCATTATAATGGTCTCTGTATCGTGTTGATGTATTAACAGCATCGTCTTCTATTGTTTGTGATAATAATGGAATTAATAATTGTATGTCATTAATGGTCTTATCATCAAGCGTACGAATACAGACCCAACATTCGCCATCAATCGCGTGCAAGTGTGATAGAGTATTAATGCAAAACATACCATGCACTAGTTCAGGTATCTCATCATGATGCGTATCAATGTATCGACCAAGAACAGGATACGAATATGAGTATTTCGCAAGTTCATAACTATCAATACAATATACTCGTGCGCGTACTTCCGCGAAATCTGGTAAATCACTAGGGGAAAGCATATGATATAGGTATATGTCTATTAGAAGGGTAATAAAAATTGAATTTCATGTATTTCATTTATCTGACCTCTCTAGTAAACTTGGCACCGACTATACCAACTAATACTGATCAGATCCGCAATTATCATGACGATGATTCTAGCGATAGTGACGTCGTTGCATGGTTTTCCATGTAAGCAACTGTCACTAAGTCACGTACCCCTGGAGGCGATAAACTCCGGATCCGCGCACATGTTGGTCGATCTCGTCCGATATCGCGCGCAGAGTGTTGAGGCTTTCTAACTTGCCTCCGGTACAAAAAAAACAAACATACACAAGAAGCAACTTTGAATCGTCACAATGACGAGCATAACTGTAGCGTTAGTGACATAAAGCGCACGACAGCACGTCGCAATACACTTAAGACGACGACAGCGCCCTAACATCCTCAACCTTGCTCTATGAATTGTTGACTTGCAGCATTTGTGGGAGGTATGTACGTATTTGATTCACGTCTAATAATGTAGGCGTATTACCTACTTTGTTGGAACGTAACAACTAGACTCTAGATATAAGCCGGAAAATAGCGATAATCTCGACGTTTCACAAGTGCGCGAACAGAAAACACAATATTTAGCCATATGGCATTAAAAATTCTGCTTCGCCCATGCGTGTAACATAAAGAAATAATCCATTGCATTCTAGGAATGTTGCCAATACGGATCGCTACCCAATTGGCCAAATACGTCCAAAAATGTCCTTGCTTGATAAATCGAAAGTTCGGGATTCGTATGTCCGATCATTGCGAGCGAGTTATAATTTACAACGCGCGCGCAAATGATTGACATGCGGATTAGTTAATAGACTGGCATTGAGGCTGGTCCAGAATATTAATATAATCTTAGTACTTTTATCGAAGTACTAAAGTAACGAAAGTTCTGTTTTGATAGTATGAAAAAATATAACGGCGGATCATACTGCTGAGAAACGCGCATACGACTAAGTTGTCGTATATGTGCGAAATAATTGAACCCCCATTTTCGTCGTTGTGCAAAAAACAACGACTTGTATTGCAAATAAAAGAACGAAAGCAAAAGAACGAAAGCAAAATAACACAACAACACAACAACACAACAACACAACAACACAACAACAAAACAAAAAAAAACAATTTTTATTTTTTGCTTACTTTCGTTCTTTCGTTCTTTTCCATTCGATATGCGCAAAGATGTAACGCATGCGCGCACTTACTTAGGCGTGTTCATCATAACCGCGCCTGCATAAGATGGCGCGCGAGTTTGCTCGACTTGTACTGGTACTGGTACTGGTACTGGTACTTGCGCGTGTGTATGTACTTGCGATGCGTGAATCATGCATCGTCCATCACATATAGGCATACCTGGCATCATGCATGCAACATACATATCGGTCGCACTGATTTGCGCGAAT
>JBAZIT010000174.1:0-2882 GCA_041651675.1 Candidatus Omnitrophota bacterium
CCTGTTTTATGGATTTATCCAGCTCATCCAGAATATCCTTTTTGAATATCTTCGCTACGGCTGCTGTGCGCACTGCCTCTTCCAGGGCCTCGGTAATATTCAAGGCGTCAGCAAATTTATCGGCGATAGCTACTGTCCCGTGGTTCTTCAGCACTACGAGGCTATTAGTTTTTAAGGCCTCAATCACTGATTCCGGCCGGGTTACCGTAGGAGTCTCCTGCTCAACCACCGGCACATTGCCCAGATAAAATTTAGTCTCAAAGGTAAGCGCCTTTAGCTCCGAGGTAACCGCAAAATACCCGTTGATTAACGGCGGGTGGCAATGAATTACTACCTGGGCATTAAAATTCTTATAAACAAGGGCATGCAAAGGAAGCTCCGAACTTGGCTGCACCGGGCCGCAGGGTTTTAAAAAATTTAAATTTATCTTTACGATATCCCGGTATCTTAAATTGCCTAAAGATGTTCCGGTCCCCGTAATCAGTATATTTTCGGCGTTAAGCCTGGCGCTTATATTCCCGGACTTAGCCACAGACAAACCAGCCTGGTACAGCCGTGCCCCTACCTTAATCATCTCTTTCCTGAGCGCTCTCTCTTTGCAAAAAATCATTTTTCTATCTCCATATAAATATGACTGGTAATTAATTTATCCGGAGTAATATCAAATGCCGGGTAATAACCTTTTACGCCTTTAGGCGCCAACTGCAGGCCCTGGTATTCCAGCATCTCTTTATCCGGGCGTATTTCAATCTTAATCTCCTTGCCGCTTTTTAGAGCTGAAGCCGGCGGGCATAATACATAAAATGGAATTTTAAAATGCCTGGCCAGTACGGCAATGCCATAAGTGCCGATCTTATTGGCGATATCCCCGTTTCTGGCTAAATGGTCTGCGCCAACGATGACCTTATTCACCTTACCCAGCGACATAACCGCGGCAACCATATTATCAGTGATTATAGTCACGTCAAAACCTTGCCGCTTTAATTCCCAGGCAGTCAGCCGCGAACCTTGTAAATATGGCCGGGTTTCGGTGGCAAAAAAACTTACCTTTTTATTGCGTTGACGGCAAAATTCTCCGATTAACGGCATTAATCCGCTAATATTGCAATGAGTTAAAATAACATCACCGCTCCGGATTAATCTACTTGCTTCTTCTGCCTGCCTAATCCGGCTGTATTTTAATCCTTCTAAAAATCTTAAAATGCATTTTTCCAAAGGAGCGCCGGATTGAGCCCAGCCCAACACCATATCTGTCAAGAATTTGAATGACAAGGTCGGCCGGGTCGCATTTATGGCTTTAGCTGCTTTAACCAGCTCTTTTTGCCTTTTTTGTTTGATCAGTTGCAAAAAAATATACATCACCAGGAGCACCTGGCCGACGGCGCGCGTCTTCATTTCTTTGATCGCCCGGCAAGCCTCCTTGTAATTTCTGGCTCTTATATAAGTAAGCTTATGCGGCAGGAGAGTTTCATCTAAGATGTAGATTATATCCTTCTTAAGCTGGATTGGCCAGAATAGCGGAGAAAATTTCATTTTCCTTCCAATTTTTTAACTGTTTCTAACGCGATTGCGACCAGATTGGATTCAGCCATATAATACAGCGGGTTCATAAAGCCCATCTCCCCCGTGATAACATTATCGCTGACTGCTAAAATCGAGCCAGCTTTAATATTGTAAGTCTGGGCAATAGTCAACAGGGTAGAAGAAACCATATCTACGGCTTGGGCGCCTTCTTTGCGCTTAGCCTCAACAATCTCCCGCGTCTCACGTAAAAGCGCATCAGTTGTCCAGGCTTTCCCGCGATGAATATTCAGGCCCAGGCCTTTACCGACCTCATACAGTGTATCGGCAATCTTTTTATCCGCAACAGTCTTAAAATTCTTATCCACGTAATAAGGCGTAACTCCGTCGCCGCGGATGACTTCATCCACTACGAACAGGTCGCCCACTTTTATATTTTCATCCAGGGACCCGGCTGTCCCGATACGGATGATATTGGCGATCTTGGCATTACACATTACTTCGGTAGTAATGGAGGTATCAGTGGAAAACCTGCCGCCATTGATCGCGCTGATCTTTATCCCCTGATAGGTTCCGGTGAACATAGTATATTCCATAAAAGAAAAATTACGCACGGGATTCTCGATCTTTTTGACCAAAAATTCCAGCCTGTCTTTTGGCCCGGGGACAATGGCGTATTTTCCCACGTCCTGCGGCCGCAGCTGGACCATCTCCGTCAGATCTTTGCCTGTTAAATGTACATCCTTAATCATCTGCATATGGGTTCTCCTTAATTATTTATATCTGCGTCTTTATCTTGGGCTTTCTCTCCCTGCCTCTTAGCTATAACATCTCTCTCTAATTTCCGGTATTGTTCAATGTCGTAATGCAGCCCCTGACAGATCACTTTTTCCATCTCTAATTTTGTTTCGTAATCGTCAATGATCTTTTCCTGCAGCCTTACGCGCTCGGCAGTCTCTTTCTTCAACTCCCGCAGCCTGCGCCAGGATATGACGGCAAAACCGAGACTAAGGATCAAAAGGACCATAATAATTTCATCGACAAAATTTAACGCGGCGGGATTTTTCTGGAAAAACTCTACCAGGAAGGTAAATACATTCAAGAAGGACGAAGCTATAAATACCAGGATAACCGTGGCAAACAAAATGATCAGATCACTGGCAGTATTGGAGATCCCGAACTCGGATTTTTCTTTTTTCACTGCTTGCTCATCAGCCATTTTCACTCCTCTGCGTTTACCTTACGCGGCTGGCTTGTCTTGTTCCTCGCAGGGCCGCCCGATTTTCCCCAGCGTGGAAAATCGCGCTCGGCTCCTCGGCCTGCGCTCTCGCTAATCTCTATTTAACGGCGAACCTTGCCCG
>JBAZIT010000175.1:0-2876 GCA_041651675.1 Candidatus Omnitrophota bacterium
ACTCGGGCTGGCTACGCATTTTGCCCCCCAGACCTGCATCATGGTCTTACGCAGCGGTTTCTGGTCAAAACTGATGCGCACCATATAGACCTTGCATTCCAGGCCGATCAGGTTGCAGGCAAAAGCCAAAGCGCATCCCCATTGCCCGGCGCCGGTTTCAGTAGTCAATTTCTTTATTCCGAATTTTTTATTGTACCAGGCTTGAGCTACGGCGGTGTTAGGCTTGTGGCTGCCGGCAGGGCTGACGCTTTCATCCTTATAATAGATCCGCGCCGGAGTTTTCAAATATTGCTCAAGATACACTGCCCGGCGTAAAGGCGCGGGCCTCCAGCGGTAGAGGATCTCCAAGACCTCCCCGGGGATATCAATCCAGCGCTGGGTGGAGAGCTCCTGTTCGATCAGGTTCATCGGGAAAACCTTGGCCAGCATCTTAGGTTCTATCGGGCTGCCGTCAGCGCCCAACGAAGGAAGCATCGGCGTCGGCAGATCCGCGGCCAGGTTATACCATTTTTTAGGAATATCTTTTTCGCTTAAGGATATCTTGTTGCCAACCATATTTACATTACAATATCCAGGCGGAATTCAGTATAAAGGCCGTTCTGGATAGCGACCTTTCCGAAGCTGTCCTGCCGGTATTCTAAAGACCGGTCAAAGACGCCGCCGACTGAAAAAGAACTTTCAATATATTTGTTAATGGCGCATCTTACGCCTGCGCCTGCGCGTATCTCATTATAATTGAGTACCAAGTTCTTCATATTATCCTGGGTTACCTTATATTCTTCGCCGATCCAGGCCCCTTCGGCAAAAACCGTCCACTTCTTATTCAGCGCGTAAGAAATTTCCGGATTATCAGGCAGGATATTGAAGGTAAGCTTGTCATTAGGCCTGTAGATAACGCCGGCAATCGGGGAAACCGAGGGTTTAAAACCAGGCTCATACTGCGCGCCCAGGACAAAGGTTAATTTCTCATTCGGCTGATAGATCATAAAATAACGCTGGTTCAGGTGAAAGGATTCGGAGCGGAAATTCCAGTTATCGGTGTAGAAGGAAGGCGCCAGGCCGATAGTAAAATAGGTTTTGTCAAAATTAAAGAAAGGAAAGGTAGCTTCAGCGCCGAAACTTACCGTAGTTAACTGCGTTGGTAATTTAACGCTGCTGGAATTATTGATCGTGATATATTTAGAGCCCAGGGCAAACTCAACGGGTATTTTACCAAAGGCTTTAAGTTGATAGCTATATTCTGAACCTACGGAAGCTAAGCCGACTTTACCCGATTGGTTCTTAGCCCTGGCCGCAGGATAAAAACGTGCGCGGGTATCCCATTCCTGAGCGTAAGGCTCCTCTTGTATTACGACCGCCTTACCCATTTCCTGACGGTAGTCTTCAATAGAAACAGCTTCGGCTGACTGAGCCTGCTTAAGCGCCTCTTCCTGCGCCCAGGCTCTTCCATCACCCGCATAGACATCGGATAAAATAAATAATGCGGCAAAAACACATAATAATACCAGGACCAGTAACTTTAACCCGCCGGCTTTCTCTACGGACATCTGCTTCCTCCTTTTTATGAGTCTACTAATTATAGCACAGAATATTATATTTTCTTAAGAAAAGTATCGGCCAACCCTTTGATAATATCGGTCACCGCAGTCTGAAAACTGTACTTCGGTGCTTTAAGCGTGCCGCTGATAATGATCTCCGCGAATTTTCCGCTCTGGCTCACCAAGGCGGTAGCGATATCTTTAAAAGTCCCGGTCAACGGAACAAGCTCGCTGATAATATCAACATCCAGCCTGGCGTTAAGCGAACCGTCAAACCCGATCCGGACCGGCCCGAACAAGTTGATCATACTGCTCTTTAAGGCCAGGTCTTCGGTAAAAATAGCTTTATCCTTAATAATAAACGAACAGGTGCCTTCATAAAATACGATATTACTGAACTCCTGGGAGAACATTATTTTACCCAGGCCCTTAAATAGATCCAACTCCCAAAGCTTGCCCTTGGTAATTGCGAGCCTGCCTGCGCCCTGCGTATCGGCCAGCCGGCTTAAGAATCCGTTAGCCTTAACCCCTCCCTCGAGCAGGCCCGAAATATCTTTATTCTTAGCCAGGGTGTCTTTCTTGAGCTCCTTAATCTCTACTCCCTGCAGAGCGGCAGTAAACCAGTAAGGGATATCCTTAGAGCCAAGATTAGCCGTAAAAGCCGCTTCCAGCGAACCATTATATAAAGACAGGCGGCAGGATTCAATATTGGCCAAGCCATTAGCCTGGTTATAGCTAACCAATAAATCCGTTCCCTTTAATCCGTACAAAGAAATTTCCGGGCTGGAAAGCTCGACGTTAACAAGGTAACCTTTCGGGTCATTAATGTTGCCGGATAAATTGAACTGCGCTTTAACTTTACCTTCCGGCTTGATCTTGTCCAGTTGTTCCTGGGATCCAGGCAGGGCGTGTTTAAGATCTTGCAAGTCAACCCGCAATTCTCCGCCTAAAGCAACGCCGGTCATCCCGGGATCAGCAGTGCTAATATCGCCGGTTATAGAAAACTCGGAGGAAAAATAACGGCCCGCGCATTTAGTTACCCTGATCAACTTATCCTGTAAGTTCAGGATAGACGCTAAAGAAAGCGTATCGGATTTTAAGGAGATATTTACCAGCGGAAGTGCCTGTCCAATCCTGGCAAAAGCTATCCGGCCGCTGAGGCCTTTGATCGCTAGCGCTAAACCGGTGAATTTCACGTCAGTATCAACCATATCCAGCCAGGCATTTAAAGCCGGCCCGCCCTTTTCCTTTAGCCCGCCCTCTAAAGCTAAAGATAAATTACCCTGGCCGTTAATCGTGCCCGGAAAATTAAACCTGAACTTATCTTTTAATAAAACC
>JBAZIT010000176.1:0-2863 GCA_041651675.1 Candidatus Omnitrophota bacterium
TCAGGTACATTAATATTATACTTAGCCAGGCAATGCGCCAGGCTGCGGGTATAATCTTCGCATACCTGATAGCCAAAACCGCGCGAGCCGGAGTGGATCATCACGGTAATTTGTCCCAGATTAAGATTAAGCTCATCACAGGCATCCCGGTCATAGAGCTGGTCGATCACCTGGACTTCCAGGAAATGATTGCCGCTGCCCAATGTCCCGGATTGCGCCTTTCCTCTTTCGTATGCGCGCTCAGACACCGCAGCCGGGTCTGCGCCGCTGATCGCGCCTTGCTCTTCGGTGCAATCCAGGTCATCCTGGATGCCCAAACCTTTTTCCACTGCCCATCTGGCTCCTTTAATCAGGATCTCCTTTTCTTCCTTGGCGCCCACCCGGATATCGCCTTTGGCGCCTACGCCCGAAGGAATATCCGAAAACAAAGCATAGGTCAGCTCTTTTAACCTATCCTGCACCTCTTCAAATTGTAAATTTGTTTTGAGCAGGCGCACGCCGCAGTTAATATCAAACCCGACTCCGCCCGGCGAAACAACTCCGCCATCTTCAATATCGGTAGCTGCGACGCCTCCGATGGGAAAACCATAGCCCCAATGGATATCCGGCATAGCTAATGAGGTCTTGACTATCCCCGGTAAAAAAGCGACATTCGCCACCTGCTCTATAGCCTTATCCTGACGGATATCCTTTAATAGCTTCTCATCGGCATAAATAATCCCGTCAACGCGCATACCCGGCTTATAAGATTTCGGGATCCTCCAGCGAAAATCATCAATCTTTTCTAAATTAACCTCAGACATCCAGGATCACCTCGGCTTCCCAGCCGGCTGTTTTCTGCACAACTCTAAGCTGATGATAGGTGGCTGCCTTGATCTCGGTATTTATTTTATAATTATTTATATTGCTTCCCACGGCAATTGCCTCAATGAAGTTATCTTCCAGCCTGTTGACCTTAATATTATGGAAGATCAGCCCTTTGGCTGCGGATAACGATAGTAATTCGTTTAGCCAATCGATAAAAAGGCTTTCTAAATTGTCCGAGCCGAGCTTAACTTTTATACTGGTATGGGTTTTGTCTTTAGTGAACTGCTTACGGGATGAAATCTGGAATAGGGCGAGTCCGGCGTTTTTAAACAGGCTCTCCAGATCTTTTCCTTTTATCCGGACGCCGATATCCGCAGTATGCTCGAAAACTTCGTAATTTGCCATAGGGATAATTATACCTTAACTCCCCAGGCGATACCAATAAAAAATCCCCTAACTTGTTTTAAGTTAAGGGATTTTAAATGGTGGGCCATGTAGGAGTCGGACCTACGACCTTGACATTAAGAGTGTCCTGCTCTGCCAATTGAGCTAATGGCCCGGATTTTACTTGGCTGCCTGCATTGCTTCGATAACCCGCTGGCTTACGCCCTCTTTCTTCAGGTAAGCCAGGTCATCAGCTGTCAGGGAATATCTGGAATTCGTAGCTTTGATCTTAGCGATAATATCATCGCCGGTCGAGCCCTGCTTAGTCAGGTCAACTATCTGTTGCACGGTAACCTGGCCAACCGGGCTTGGCGCAACCTGGTTATTGGTTTTATTGATCTGGCTGCCGACCAGGGCTCCTGTGCCTGCGCCGACCGTTCCTCCGATCAAAATTCCACCTGCGGTATTCCCGCTTTGATGGCCGATAATTCCTCCGGCCAAAGCGCCCACCGCGCCTCCAATACCTGCGCCTTCAGCTACCCTGGTCTTGTTAGTCTCGCATCCCAGAATAGCCAGGCCAAAAATCAAAACCACGGATAACGGAATATATTTTTTCACCTTCTCCTCCTTCAAATATCGGGATTTAGCATTAGGATTGATTTTATATTCTAACTTAAAATGGGTAATTTTGCAAGAAGCGTTTTCAAGGAACAAGCTAAATAGTAAGTTCGCCGATCATTTTAGCCAGGATAAAATCATTATCTGTAAGTCCGCCGGCCGCGTGCGTGGTAAGGGTAACTTTTAATTTATTGTAAATCAAGGTCAGCGCAGGATGGTGCCCCTGCTCCTGGGCAATCACGGAAACAAGGTCTAAAAAATACTTTGCTTCTGCAAAATCCTTAAATTTAAATTCTTGGACTAACTTCTTATCCTCAACCAGTTCCCATCCCGGGCATTCTGCCGACAACCCCAAGATCGCATCCTGCGTTAAAGGCGGAGTTCCGGCTGCGCAAGGTTTGCACCTGGAAGCGAATTTTTCTTTTACGGATAATGGCCCGTTTTTTATTATTTCCGCTAAATTATTCAACACATCTTCATAATCAGGAGGCGTGGTCAATTCTTCTACTATCTGGATGTATCTCAACGCGTCGTTTTGGTCAACGATAAGGACAGACCTGGCCAGAAGGTTTAATTCCTTAACTAAAAGCCCGTAATTGATCCCGAAAGAAGAAGTTTGGTAATCCGAAAACACCCGGACATTCTTGATCTCGAAGCTTTCACAGAACCTTTGCTGAGCAAAAGGCAGATCCTTACTTATCCCTAAGACCACTGTTTCGCCGGAAAGCCCGGCTGCCCTCTTATTGAATTCTTTAACCTGCAAATCGCACACAGGGGTATCTAACGACGGAAAAGAAGTGATAATTTTTACTTTCCCTTTGAAATCAGCTGAAGATACTGCCTTGAGGTCCTGGGAAACTACTTGAAAACCCGGCGCCGGCATTCCGGCCTTCAACGCCCTGCCTACCAGTGTGAGAGGAGTTCCCTTGAAAGTAATTTTTTGCATATTCCCTCTTTTCTGACGCGAATTCTTGCGCCCAGGTGGGATCGAACCACCAACATTCAGTTCCGAAGACTGACGCTCTATCCAGTTGAGCTATGGGCGCGTTAAAAA
>JBAZIT010000177.1:0-2852 GCA_041651675.1 Candidatus Omnitrophota bacterium
GCTTTGAAAAGACTTCTGCATTTGTTTAGCCATAATGGCAGAAAGCTCGATTTTACCCCGGTGTAGATACTGGCTGGCTAATTGCGGCAGGAGATCAAGCTGATTCCTGACTGCGTCATTCACCCGCTTATTCTTATAACCTAAATTTACTGCGGAATACCACATTTGAAGATCCAGGTAGGGCATACCGCTATAATCGTATATGAATGACCCGTTACATTCAGAGAAAATTTTCGGATTCTTCAAATAATGAGCAGTATCTCCATAGGAACAATACCGGGACTCCTCTGCCAAAAGTCTTTTTTCTAATTTTTCCGCCGTTGTCATCTTACTTGCCACTCCTTCCGGGTATTTTCATGCTGATGCGAAGCGCGCGGTTTTTGCTTAACTCATCAATGCCTCTAATCAAATAGTCTCCGGCGTTAGCCGGGATAAGAAGCGAACTTCCTTTGTGCAAGTGCACAAGCCACTCTTCTCTTAAAGACTCAATCTCAACTGCCCCTTCAATCCCCATTAATACCTCAAATGTTTCACGGTTATTAACCTTAACCGGTTCGCTGTTTAAGCCGGCCCTTATACGCTCAAGCTTTAAGGCGTTACGCGTTACGACAAAATCAAGCCCTTTAGTCGGCATTGTCTCCCACTTGCCCTTACACTGTTTTTTCAATGTTGCGCTCTGGTTAAATTTATAATCAATCGAAGCTAACCCTTTTTTAATATGCATGGGCCTTTGCCGGAGAAAATCAAACACGCGGTAAGTCAGGTCGCTGGATTCCGCAATTTCAACTGCAACAGAGCCCCCTGTCCAGCAATGCAAAATCCCTGAAGGTATACGAAATATCTCTCCGGGAGAGACATGAATCTTATGCAGCAGACTAAGGATATTCTCTCCCCTGTTAACAGCAGCTTCAAAATCCCTGCGGCTCACTTTGTCTTTTAGCCCCATGTATAATGCGCTCTCCGCATCTTCATGCAGGTCGATGACTATAAATATTTCTTCTTTGCCCGGGTCCTCTTCACCTAACGCCTTTGCAACTTTATGCGAAGGATGCAAGTGTACCGACATATGCTGGCGCACATCAATAAACTTAACCAATATAGGGAAATCCTGCCCAAAATATTCCACAATGGCATCTCCCAGGATCAATCGCGCCAATTGCCTGTCCTTCAGTATATCCTTCAGGGTAAAAATTCTTTTATCCGGCATTAGAATACGCGAGGAATATTTCTTATGCCCGGAAACTTCCCATGATTCGGCTGCGACCGGAGTATCCTTATCATGGAACATACCCTTCATAGTATAGAGATAATGCCCTCCCCACATATAGTTAGCAAAATTACCATCTATGAATTTAATCGGAAATTTAGTCAGAAAATCCACGTCTTGGTGGCTTATGCTTAAGCTGTGCGACGTTAATCCCTGGTTAACAGGCTTAGCGCTTTCAATGTCCATGGTTATCTTTCTCCTTAAGCATTTGCTGTTTCAGAAGCAGGAAACGGATCCCCTCATTAAAAAGCCTTGGGGTATCCACATTCACCATATGGGTATTCAACGGTTTGGCTGCTGCGCCGGTTTGCTCAATGCCGACAATAGGGTAAGAAAAAGTACGGCCAGTCACATCACTGCGCACCGCCGCAATTCGCTCTGCCATTTCCTGCTTGTTCAATCCTTCCGGGCCATTAGCCTGGTATATCCCGGTGGCTCCATAATCAAGAAGCCTCAATAATGTCCTGGCGGCATCTTCAAGTAAAATCGGATGCTTGATCTGGACATTATCTACTTTTAACGGCTCGGGCATATCCAAACCGGCGATAAGCTTACTCACTGTCGTTTTTTTATCGTTTGGCCCGTTACAACCATAAAGGGCGCCTAAGCGTATTACTAAAGCATTAGAGAAGTACTTTAAAGAAGCCTTCTCGCCCTCTAACTTTGTGTGCCCGTAATAATTGATCGGCCCGGCTTCTGAATACGAACCATAAGGACCCGTGCTGCCGTCAAACACATACTCAGAGGATATATAAACGAACTTGCAGCTCTTCGCGTATCGCGCGATGATAGAAACCGCATCTACATTCAATATCCGCGCCCTGTCTCTTTCTTTTTCAGCTGCATCCGCATCAGCTTCGCCTGCGATATAGATGACAATGTCAAAATCCGGATATTTAGAAAAATATTTCTTGATTTCCTCTTCAGATGTAACGTCTAACTTATCAAAACCCAAAAAATCCGCTTTGCTGAAACCAGTGCCTTTGACAAATTTATATTCCCGGCTAAAAAACTGATACACTGCATTCCCGAATAATGAAGTCGCGCCTATGATCAACACTGACCTATCCCGCTTATCTATCTGGCGCATTTTTTCAGAAAGGATAAACTGCAGGTATCCGGATAGATCCGGCTTTTGCTCTAATTGGCGGAACCCGCCGATTGTAGTCATACCCAATATAGGCAGAGAGGATTTTTTCACCATGTTTTGCAGCAGCTTTGCCAGTCGTGCATCTTTGGCAAACTCTTCTAAAGACGCAATAACCAGCAATAATTTTTCTCTCTTATCTTCTAAAACACCCAGTATTTCCTCGAGGCGGGTCTCTATCTGATCACCGGAGGCCTTTATGAACTGTTTAGCGTCTAATTGAAGTGCTTCCCTTATGACCTGCCCTGATGCATCACGGCAGAATTTATTGACTGTTTCGCCAATTATTCCAAACTCATCTTGACCCTGAATATCAACTATAAAAACAGTGTTGTTGAATTTAGAAAGCAGGCTAATGGCGCGATCTACATCAGCGGCAAGCGATAATTTGGTGGGCCCGGAATTACTGACTTCTAAACGACTAATACCCAATTCCGA
>JBAZIT010000178.1:0-2841 GCA_041651675.1 Candidatus Omnitrophota bacterium
TTCCCAAAGAAGGAGGATTCATCTTAGTGAGTAATCATCTTAGTTATCTGGACCCTATTGCCGTCGGCACAGCCTGTCCGCGTAAGGTCAGTTTTATGGCTAAGGATACTTTATTTAATTATCCTTTCTTGAGGGGATGGCTTAAGGCAGTCGGCGCTATACCCGTAAAACGCGGGGCTCCGGACCTCTCGGCGATTAAGACCGCGATGCATAATGCTGCTTCCGGAAAAGGGCTGGCTTTATTTCCCGAAGGCACGCGGCGCACAAAAGAAAACGCATTTATTGATCCTGAGCCGGGAGCCGGCTTCCTGGCAGATAAGTTAAATGTCCCGGTAATACCGGCGCTTGTATCCGGAACAGAAGACGCCCTGCCCAGAGGGGCTAAATTTTTACGCCCGGTAAAAGTCAGGGTCAAGTTTGGCCAAGAAATTCACATAGAAAGGGGGAAGCCTTATCGCGAAATTTCCGAGGCGATAATGGCTAACATTAAAAATTTAGCGGAACAATAAAAATAAGCAGTACGAAAACCTAAAAAATAAAACTAAAAGGAGAATTTCAAAATGTCAGAGATAAAATCAGATACACACTCAGAACTGGAACAGCTTTACAATGAAAGTATTAAGATCATCAAGGAAGGCCATGTGGTGACGGGCAAGATCGTCGCTATAAAAACAAAAGAGGTCCTGATAGATGTGGGCTTTAAGTCCGAAGGCCTGGTGCCGATAACCGAATTCAGCCAGCAGGACCTGGAGGTAGGCAAAGAACTGGAGTTTTATCTTGAGTCCATTGAGAATGATGCCGGCAATATCGTTTTATCGCGCGAAAAGGCCATCAGCATCCAGGGCTGGGATAAGATCGTCAAGTTCTCCCATGAAGGGACATTGGTTGAGGGCCGGCCGGTAAAGAAAGTAAAAGGCGGATTTCTCGTTGATGTTATGGGGATCGAAGGGTTCCTGCCCTTATCTTTGTCCGCTTTTAAGAATATCCCGGATAAGGACATTCTGTATAAACCGTACCAGTTCAAGATCGTGAAAGTCAATAACCTGAGGCGCAGTATTATTTTAAGCCGCAGGGAAGCAGTGCAAAAGGAAAGAGACGTGGCTAAAGACAGGATCTGGCAGGAATTAAAGATCGGCAGCGTAGCCTCCGGCACAGTCAAGGCGATCACGGATTTCGGCGCTTTTATTGACCTGGGCGGAGTAGACGGCCTTTTGCATATCACGGATATGTCCTGGTCCAAGATCAGCCATCCTTCCGAGATAGTTGCCTTAGGCGATAAGATCGAAGTAGTTATTCTGAACCTGGACCGGGAAGCCGGAAAAATATCTCTGGGCCTTAAGCAGAGATTACCCGATCCCTGGGCAGATATCGTGAGCAAATTCACGGTCGGCTCAAAGGTAAAAGGTAAAGTCGTGAATATACTTCCTTATGGAGTATTCGTGGAATTGGAAAAAGGCATTGAAGGACTGGTCCATGTATCTGAAATATCCTGGACCAAGCGGATCAATAATCCCGGCGAGATGTTCGCCGTCGGAGATATGCTGGAGACGCAGATCATCAGCGTGGATAAAGATTCGCGCAGGATATCGCTTAGCTTAAAGCAGCTGGAGCAGAATCCCTGGTTAGAAGCGGAAACAAAATACCCGCAAGGTTCTACGGTTTCCGGCAAAGTGCGCGGATTTACTGATTACGGCGCATTTGTGGAGCTGGACAGTTCTTTAGAAGGGATGATCCATGTTTCGGATATGTCCTGGACCAAGAGGATCGGCCATCCGCAGGACGTATTAAAGAAGGGGCAAAAGATTGACGTAGCCGTGCTTTCCGTCGATGCCCAGAACAGGCGCATTGCCTTAGGCTTAAAACAGATGCAGGAAAATCCCTGGCCGAAGATCGCCGAGAAGTATCCTTTAGATACGGTTTTAGAGGCGGAAGTGGTCAGCCTTACGGATTTCGGCGTATTTGTGAAGCTGGAGGATGAGCTGGAAGGGTTGATTTATTCCAGCGAGATTGATAAAGATGCTGTTTCCAAATTAAAACCCGGTGACAAGATCCAGGTCAAGGTCATTAAAGTAGATGTGGAACAGGCCAAGATCGGCTTAACTGCAAGGGTATAAAAATGGATGTCAACAAACAGGTAGAGGTTATTAAACGCGGGGCAGTGGATATAATCTCCGAAGATGAGCTGCGCAAAAAGCTTGGGGAAAACCGGCCGCTTAAGATCAAAGCCGGTTTTGACCCCACGGCTCCGGATCTGCATCTCGGACATACAGTGCTCCTGCGTAAATTGCGCCAGTTTCAGGACCTGGGGCATAAAGTTTATTTTCTTATCGGTGATCTTACCGGCCAAATCGGAGATCCTACCGGACGTTCAGAGAAAAGAAAACAACTTACCAGAGATGAAGTCCTTAAGAACGCAGAATCATACAAAAGACAAGTTTCTAAAATCTTAGCTACTGAGAGCGGGAGCCTTGAGATCAGATTTAATAGCGAGTGGCTTAGTAAAATAGACATATTTGGTTTATTGTCTCTAACTACGCATTCAAGTGTTGCCCAGATGCTTGCCAGAGAGGATTTTAAGAAACGTTATGTTAATGGAGAAGATATTTCGATACTGGAGTTCATGTATCCTTTGATACAGGGATATGATTCCGTAGAGCTCAAAGCAGATGTAGAATTAGGTGGAACCGATCAGAAATTTAATCTTCTGATGGGCAGAGAGATACAGAAGGATTATGGTCAGCCGCAGCAGGTTGTCCTGACTATGCCTCTTTTGGAAGGCACTGACGGTATCCAGAAGATGAGCAAATCTTTCGGCAACTATATCGGCATTAATGAGCCGGC
>JBAZIT010000179.1:0-2787 GCA_041651675.1 Candidatus Omnitrophota bacterium
GGAGGTAAGGGAGTAGCGACAACCTTAGGCGTTTTACTGGGGCTTTCCGTCAAGATAGCCGGTTTAAAAATTATACTGGGATTAGCTGTTTTGATCTGGCTGGCTGTGTTTATTATCAGCCGGATCATTTCTTTATCCTCGGTATTAGCGGCTTTAAGCTTCCCATTTTTAGCGGTTTTATTCAGGCAGTCCCACGGGCTTATCCTTATATTTACACTGTTAGCCGCATTTATTATTTTCCGCCACCGATCCAATATCCAGCGCATCCTCAAGGGCCAAGAGCCTAAACTAAGCTTTAAAAAATAGCCTCCTTTTAATCTTAAGTTTCCGCTTAAGTTAAGAAACCGCTTTCTTTTTTGCCCCAGATAACCTTGAAAACAGCCGGTTTGGAATTTATACTTGGTTAGAAACATAGAGAGTATTTAGTCCCCGCCAGCCGCAAGAAGGGGATGAGCCGGGTTATCTTTTAGGTTAGATAACCCGGCGTAGATCGGGAGGCTTTCAGGAAATGCGCGACCTATTATTCAAAAATTTAACTTCTAATGACCGCCGCAGAAAGATCATTACCAGCTCTGAAGTCGTAGATAAACAGGGCGTCTGCAGCACTATCCACCGGCATTTTATCTGCATGGTCAAAGAAATAAAACAGGGTGAAAATATCGAAAAACCCGCGCCTTATCTTTATGTAGTTAAGAACCGCAATACCAGGGAGCAGAGAGAGAAGTTTTTTTGCAAGATCAAGGGCAGCATCTGCGCAGTAAATAAGGGCAGGTTATTTTTAATCGTTTTTATGCATTCCCTCAAAATCGACCTCGTAGCTAAACCGCAGCAGGTCTGTTGATTGTAATCGCATTGTTTCTAACGGTTTATAACGAATCCTCATCTTCCGGCAGGGCTAAAAAATTTCGTTGACAAGGAAAAGAACTCATATATAATAAAAATATATATGAGTAAAAAATTTCCGGTTTTAACCTTCCTTTTTTTCTGCCAGTTCCTGATTTTTTCCCCAAATACCTCTTTTGCCTCTAGCGGAATGAATGAATATCTATGCGACCTAGGGGTAACTTTATATGGATTGGGAAAATACGATGAGGCTTTAAGCGAATTTAACAAGGCTTTGCTGGCTGATCCCGGAAATGAGGTCGCCAAGCAGTATATCGCTGAGATTTTCAAGCAAAATTTAAAATCTTCAACTTCCGCCGCCCCCGCACCGGCAGTTCCGCAAAATCCCGCAGCTAATTCCAGGTCTTTAAGCCAGGATGAGGTAATGGCCCAGTCTATGGATAAGCTCAAACTGGAAAATCTTCAGCGAGAGTATATCAGTGATTATCAGCCGGCTATCCCTAAGCCTTTTAAGAAGGATGAGAAGGAAGGGATCAAGGCCGGGCCTTTCAGGGTCAGCGGAGAGGCTCAGGTCAGCTTCGGCGTTACCCCGGATGATTTTATCTGGAAAAGGGCGAATTTTGACCTGAATGAAAAATTTAAAAGCTGGCGCATGACTTCAACTGCGGCCTATAACCATAAGTTCAATACCTATGATCCGGCGATCTACGATTCGCTCAGCGTTAATGTGGATACGGACAACGAAAAAGGTTTTAATTTCCATACCAATGTCACCATCGATCCCTGGAGTTTTGTGGGTAAAAGCGACAAGACTACGATTACCGGTTCTAACGGCGACACCGCTGAGATACAAGCGTATTACTGGTCCAATACAGGTTATCTGGTCAATAGAACAGCTTATACTTCGCTTCAGGGCGATACCTTTGGAATACCGGAAATAAAAGTTAAAGACGGAGTTACCGATGCCGAGACAGTCACCTCTTACCGCAACGCCGCTACTTTTACTATCCCTTCAATGAAGATTAAACGTGAATTCCAGCCGTTGCGCGAATTATGGCTGGATTATGCCAATGATCAGGTTAAGCTGCGGGTATTTCCCATGGGTTATCAGGATCAGGCCTATACTTCCGATGACCCTATGCAGATCACTAACCACGGGATATGGTGGAAAGACAGCAAGTGGCTGCGCCAATATACGGCGGGTAATTTTAATTCCCAGGATACGACCCCCAGTTATACTAAAGGCCGCTGGGACGATTCGCTTTCCTTTATCAGTAAAGACAGTACCGGAAAATATTTGACGGCATTAAGAGGAGCTTCTTTCAGTTTCCAGCCGGATGAGGCCACAACTTTTGATACTACCCTGGCTACTCCCAAGAACCTCTGGCAGGATTATGCGCAGGTAGATAACGCGATACTAGCCAGCCGCCTGAAACATCATTTTGCCGAGAACTTCATGTTGGGCGCTACATTTACCAACCGCTCGGGATTTATCGTTGATCAGAGCCAGAAACTGGACAGCTTGAATTTTGTTACCGGCGTTGACCTGGGTTATGAGATACTGGAAGGCTTGAAGCTGCAGGGAGAATTCTTGACTTCGCAGTCGAAATATGACATGAGTAACTCTACTTATGAGACCGAAAGCCGCGGGAATGCCTACTATTTTTCTTTTATCTCCCGCTATCCGCATAAAAAGATCATGGATCTGAAGTACGGCTATGACGAGATAGCCATGGATAAAGATGAAAAATTCCTGGTGAAGAGCAAATTCTACCTGAGCCGTATGGATCAGGGTTTTGATTCGGCGCTTTCCGATTACCACAATACCCGTCAGGATACTTTCTGGTCAAGGCATATACATTTCCGGCGGCCCCTGAGTTTTTACACCGCCGGACTGGATAAAACCGGCGCTAATTGGGATGAATTGAACTCTACGCGTATCGG
>JBAZIT010000180.1:0-2739 GCA_041651675.1 Candidatus Omnitrophota bacterium
CTGCAGATCACCTCTTTAACCAGGTCCCTGCCGACCAGTCCGGAAGATTTTTTAGCTTTCCTGACTAAACTCTTTTCATCCTGGTCAACCGTGGATAATACCGCTTTCATTGCCCCGCTTTGCCTTATATGCAAAGTCAAGGCCCGGGTATCTACTCCTTCAATACCGACAATATTGTTATCTTTGAGGTATTCGGCCAATGGCTTCTGAGAGCGCCAGTTACTGGCTATCTTACTGTATTCTTTGACCACAAATCCTTCGATGAAAGGCTTGCAGGACTCGGCATCATCAGTATTGATCCCGTAATTTCCGATTAACGGGTAGGTCATAGCCACGATCTGCCCTTTATAGGAAGGATCGGTAATGATCTCCTGGTACCCGGCCATGCTGGTATTAAAGACTACCTCGCCGGATCTTTCGCCCTGGCTGCCAAAAGACCTGCCCCGGAATATTGTCCCGTCTTCTAAGGCTAGTATCGCGTTCATTTTATTTGCTCTTTAATGCGCAGGTAATGAATTCTTTAAACAAAGGATGGCTGGCATCAGGTTTGGACTTGAACTCCGGATGGAATTGCACCGCAATAAAATAAGGATGGGCTTTAAGCTCTACCATCTCAACTAATCTGCCTTTCAGGAAGATCCCGCTGAATACCAGCCCCTTTTTCTCCAGCAGCTTTTTGTACTTGTCATTGAACTCATACCTGTGCCTGTGTCGTTCAGTTATCAGGGCCTTGGCGTAAACTTTGTAAGCGAGCGTCCCTTTTTTAATCTTGCATGGATAGCTGCCCAGGCGCATTGTCCCGCCTAAACCCTTAACTTTCTTCTGCTCCTCCAGCAGGCTGATCACCGGGTGCTTGGTCCGGGGATTGAACTCTGTAGAGTTAGCGTCTTTTAAGCCGCAGGCATTACGGCTGAATTCTATTACCGCGCACTGCATTCCGAGGCATAATCCTAAAAAGGGTATTTTTTTCTCGCGGGCAAATCTGATCGCCTTAATCTTGCCCCCTATGCCGCGGGAACCGAATCCTCCCGGCACGAGTATTCCGTTTACCTCGCCCAATAAACTCTCTGCCCCGTGTTTTTCAATCTCTTCGGAATCCACCTTCTTTATTTCCACCCTGGCGTTATTGGCAATTCCGGCGTGCACCAGCGCTTCATAGATAGACTTATAGGCGTCCTGCAGCCCGATATATTTACCCACTACCGCGATGCGCACTTTTTCTTTGGGGTTCAATACCCTTTCGACGACATTTTTCTCCCAGCTCTTTAAGTCCGAGGATTTAGAGATAATGTTGAAATGATTCAGGATTATCTCATCCAGGATCTGGTTCTTGAACTCCAGGGGTATCTGATAGATCGACTCTACATCGCGCGATTCGATGACTGCTTCTTTCCGGACATTACAAAACAAAGAGATCTTCTCTTTAATGTCCTCGGAAAGCGGCTTTTCCGTGCGGCAGATCAGGATATCCGGCTGGATCCCGATCTCGCGCAAGGTCCCCACGCTGTGCTGCGTGGGCTTGGTCTTAATTTCATCGGCTACTTTTATATACGGAACAAGGGTCAAATGAATGTATAGAACATTACCCGGCCCCATATCTAATTCAAATTGCCTGGCTGCCTCAAGGAACGGCAGGCTTTCGATATCCCCGACTGTCCCGCCGATCTCGATGAGCACGATATCCGCCGCCGAAACCTCGGCCACTTTCTTGATCCTTTCCTTTATCTCTGCGGTAATATGCGGGATAACCTGGATAGTCTTGCCTAAATAATCTCCGCGGCGCTCGCGGGAAATAACCGCGTTATAGACCTGGCCGGTAGTCGCGTTATTAAAACGGGTGAGCTTGGCTTTAGTAAACCTTTCGTAATGCCCCAGGTCCAGGTCTGTTTCCGCGCCGTCATCGGTTACATAGACTTCGCCGTGCTGGTAAGGATTCATTGTTCCGGGGTCAACGTTGATGTAGGGGTCAAGCTTCATCAGCGTAACATTCAAGCCCCGGGACTCCAGTATTTTGCCTATCGAGGCCGAGGCAATTCCTTTACCCAAGCTTGATATAACCCCGCCTGTCACAAAGATATATCTGGCCATTTTAGAAAAAAGGCGTCTTTAGTGCCGGCACTCCGGCCTAAAAACGCCATTGTTGGTTTGGTTAAACTCTGCACTGAGTATTACCGTATAAGTATACCATAAATCCGCGGTATGTCAAATTAAATGCAAGAACTCTTTACCCTCTGTCCAGGGGCTTAAATAATGGTCTATCTTGATATCCTTATTCTCTTTAAGATTGATTACTTCTTCGGTTCCCTGCGGATGGATGACCCTGACCACCGGCAGAAATATATCGTCCTCATTTTCATCTATCACTACGGCTACCCGTTTATCATTCAAAGCGATAAGTGTGCCCCGGGGCCAGACCCCCATCGTCTTAAAGAAAATATCCAATAATCCGGGATCGAATGTCGTTCCGCTGCCGCGCTGCATAATATTATAGATCATATCCGAAGGATAATCTGCCTTATAAGACCTTCTCTGGGAAAGCGCGTCATACACGTCACAGATGGAAACAACGGCCGAAGCCATATGCTGTTTATGTTTATAAGGAAACCTGGGATAACCGCTTAAATCATACCGGAGGTGGTGTTCAAAACTAACCACCACAGGCATGATCCCTATAGTGTCGGCATATTGCATAAGCAGCTTGGTCCCTAAAACAGTATGGCTCTCCATCTGGGCGAACTC
>JBAZIT010000181.1:0-2726 GCA_041651675.1 Candidatus Omnitrophota bacterium
AGGTCGCGGCATCGCAGGAATACGGTTCGCTAAACCGCATACTTGAGCAGGCTGACCTTGACAGACAGTATAATGAATGGACAAGGAAGCAAGGCGCGCTTTCCACAACCACAGGCCAGGCGCAGGGATTAGCTACCTCGCAGATACCTTACGGTATTATGAATTGGGAAAGCAGCGGAGGTGGGTTAGGCTCTATTTTGAGCAGTATCGGAGGGTTGAGCGGTATAGGTTCGCTTTTGAGCGGGGGAGTAGACTCCCTTATGGGAAAACTACTCGGAAACATCGGCGGCGTTACTACATAATTAAGGAGGAAATATGGCTATTGAAACTTTACTTGCGCAAATGGGTTATCGCCCGAAAGGTTCAGGCGGGGGCGGTTTTGGGGAATTAGTGGAGGGGCTTGCGGAGGTGAATAAAGTAATGCAGGACCAGCAGACAAAGGAAGCCGAGCGCAAGCAAAAGAAGTTTGACCAGTTCAAGACGCTTCGGGACGCGGGGTATTCTTCCCAGCAGGCGTATGATCTGATATTAAAGGGCGAGGGTCTGCCTGCGCCGGAGGGAGAGGGAACAACGAGTATTGATAAAAAGTCATTTCAGTTAGATACGGATACCTCCATTCCAGAAGGATATGAAATCAAGGGTTACGATCAAAAAGGTAATCCGATGATACGACAAAAAACGGTTAATGTTGCAGAGGAGAAGTTTAAAGTAGAACAAGAGGAGAAAGGCAAACAAGAAGAAAATAGGGCAGCTTCTATAAAAGAAAGTGCTTATGATACCCTAAAAACAATAAGTGAAGTTGAAAAAGGAATAGGGCACTTTGGGTTAACGGGCTCAGTCCCATCGCTTCCCGGAACAGAAAGATATAATTGGGAAACTAACATCAATAAACTTCTGTCGGGTAAAATTATTAACTTGATGACTTCTATGAAAGAAGCAAGCAAGACGGGGGCAACTGGTTTTGGTCAGTTAAGCAATAAGGAGTTGGGGGTCTTACAGCAAGCCTCAACTGCTCTTAAAAAAGGGCTATCTCCCGAAGATGCGCAGAGGTATTTGAATGATATGAAAACAGCATTACAAAAAATTGTCAATAACCAAAAACAGGAAGCGATAAAATCAGGCAAAACAAGCAAGGGTATATCTTGGTCAGTGGAGGAATAAAATGCCTAAAGTGAGATTTGAAGATGGCACGGTAATAAAGTTTGACGGTGAGCCTACGCCTGAAGATATAGAGGAAGCATATAATCAGGTCAAGGGTGTAGAGCAACCTAAACAGGGTGGCGGGGCAGGAGGGTCGTTTGCTCCCGATAATCTTCCCGGCTTTAAAAAAACTGAAGCTAAAATAGCGCAACGCCCAGACGCAGGGGAAACCTTTGCGGACGAATTGGCGTATGACCCATATCGCAACCCCGAGCTTAATTTATTGCAGAAAACTGGACAAGCGGTTCTTAAGCCTGCCGTAACGGCTGCTAAGGGAATAGGAGCTATCGCTCAAAGAGCAGAGGGTGCGATTGCCAATCCTCTTATGGATTTGCAAGAAGGTAAAGTAAACCCTATTGAGTTAGGCAAGTCGGTTATTAAAGGGGCAACAGGAGAACGTAAGGGTGAATTAGGCGATGTTTTACGCCGGGTTGATGTGGCTGAACCCATAGCGGCAGCGGGCGGACTTTTCGCCAGTATGGGGATTGCTAATGCAGCAACCACTGGGAAGTTGGCTTCTTCGGCTCGTAAGGGGGAAGCGTTTGTTAAAAGTAAAGTTCCGCAAGTTATGAATAAGGATTATGTTATAAATCGGGCTAAGATAGCAGGGCAAGGTATGGATGAACTTTATGGCGGGCTATCTGATGAATATGAGCAGGTATTTTCTAAAATAGGCAAAAACCAAGTCGATCCCGCAAAAGTCAATACCGTATTAGAGAACCTTGCCGCACAAGGACAAGAGAATATCGTCAACCGTATTGCTAAACAGTTGGGAAGTAATCCAACATCAAATGTCAACACAGTGCAGGCGATGAAGCAAGTCTTGCGGAAGTCCGTGCCTGATAAGGTATGGAATGGTAAAGCGATTGCAGATAGCGGACAGCATTTTCTTAAGGAAGCATACCACGATTTGAATAGTATTGTTGCGGAGGGCAATGATGAGTTGTTGAGTTTAAATAAGCGGTATAGGGACTTTCTTCAAATGCGGGATACGCTTGCAAGGGTTATTTATGACGACTTGGGTAACGTAAAGTCAAAAGGTTTGGAAAGTGTATTTAAACCCGGCGCAGAACGAAGTAAACAACAATTTTTTGAGAAGTTTGCTGAGCAATGGCCGCAAGCACAACAGATAATAAAAGATATGGTCAAGTTTAATAAGCGGCAAACAGCAAAAAAGATATTATGGAGGGCAGCTCCCTGGGTTGGTGGTTCACTAATAGGCGCAGGAACGGTTGGAGGGGTAATGGGCGCACGAAAGAGAGAATAATTATTCTTCGGGCGGGGCTTGGCGTTCAGAATGATAAACCCCGACGCAAATAATTATTACTCCAATAATTATTAAGCTTATCCAAATCATAACAAAGATAGTATAGTAAGCGAACCGTGCTTTGTCAAGCAAAAAATAGGAGGCACTCACGCTATACAAAGGCAACGTCGGAGTAATCGGCGACTCTCATATCCCATTCGAGCGTCCCGATTACCTGGGCTTCTGCGTTAAAATCTTTGACCGCTGTAAATGCAAAATC
>JBAZIT010000182.1:0-2724 GCA_041651675.1 Candidatus Omnitrophota bacterium
CCGTTACTGGCGGTGCTTATTTTCGGCTCCCTGGGTTCGACTTTAGGGGCGATGGTGGGATATGCCCTGGGAAGATACGCGGCCATGCCGGTATTGTTGAAATTCGGCAGGTTTGTGCTGATTAAGCCCCACCATATTTATAAGGCCGAGGAGTTTGCCAAAAAATACGGCACAGCCAGCGTTCTTATCGGCAGGGTTCTGCCGATCGTGCCTTTTAAGGTTTTTTCCATTGCCGCCGGCATCACCCGTCTTCCTTTTATACCGTTTGTATTATGCACGCTGATCGGCGTTCTGCCCAGGATCCTGATCTTAGCTATTTTTGGCTCAGCGATAATCAAGCATACCAAGGTAGTGGTGATCTTGGTTATTTTTGCGGTGCTGATATTGATAGCCCTTAAAGTAACCCATTTGTTTTACCAGAGAAGAAAAGCTAGAAGGAGGTCGTAGGATGACAATTTGGCAGATGCTCAAGAGCGGCGGCATAACTATATATATTCTTTTAGCTTGTTCGATCCTTTCATTGGCCATTATTATAGAGAGGTATTTTTATTACCGCCGCCGTTCCCGGATCAAGAAAACGGATTTTATGCTGGCGGTAAGCCGGGAGCTGGGTAAGGGCGATGTTAAAAAAGCCCTGGAGCTTTGCAAAAAAAACGATACCCCGTTTTCCAGCGTGGTATATTCCGGATTGAACTTGCACGGGCATAATGAAATGCTCATCTCCAACACTATGGAAAGAGAGATAACAGTGGAAACGATGAAGCTGGAGAGATATACGAGCGTGGTCGGGACGATCGGGAGCACCGCCGTGTACATAGGCCTTTTCGGCACTGTGCTGGGGATTATCCGGGCTTTTCATGATATATCCAGGAGCGGTTCAGGGGGAATAAGCGTAGTCATCGGCGGCATCTCCGAAGCGCTGGCCTGCACGGCGATGGGCCTGTGCGTGGCGGTACCCGCGGTAATTGCCTATAATTATTTTATCAAGAAGATCGATAATTTTATCAGCGACATGGAATTGTGCGCTTCCGAGGTAATGGACCTGTTAAAAGGTTAGCAGAAAAATGAATTTACGTTCGCGCAAGCAAAGGCTGATCGCCGAGATAAATATAGCTCCCTTTACCGACGTTGTCCTGGTCCTGTTGATCATTTTCATGGTCACGACGCCTTTAATACTGCAATCCAGCCTGAAGGTGAACCTGCCGCAGGCCAAGAGCGCCGGCCCGATAAGGGATATGGGCCCGATCAATATCATTATCACTAATGAAGGCGCGGTATACGTGGACGGGGCAATGGCCACCCGCAAGGAGCTGCGCGAGAGGGTTTATGCCCGGCATAAGAGCGATCCTTCGGTGGGCGTAGTGGTCAGTTCGGATAAATTAGTGCGTTTTAAGGATATTGTGGATATTCTGGATATTTTAAATGCCAGCGGAATAAGAAATCTTAATATTGCAGCAATAACTCAGGAATAAGAAAGGAGAAACAGCAAAATGTTAGGTTTAATGAATGCCAGCGCTTTTGAGATGGTCGCGATTTGGGGTGTGCTCTTAATTGCTTTTTTAGGATTAGGCTATGCCTTGTTATTGCGCAAACAGGTTTTAAGCCATGATAAGGGAACTCAAGGTATGCAGGATGTCTGGAATGCCATACGCACAGGCGCAGACGCCTATCTGTCCCGGCAGTTAAAAAGCATACTGCCTTTGATCCTGGTTCTTACCGGTGTTTTGTTTTTTTCGGTCTACGTTATCCCTCCGACCGACGAAGCGCTAAAGCGTTTTAGTAATTTTACTCCGGATGTAGTCCGTCTTATTGTCGGCCTGGGCCGGGCAGCGGCCTTTGTGATGGGAGCTTTCTTCTCCCTTACCGTAGGCCAATTCGGTATGCGCATGGCAGTTGAAGGCAATGTGCGCGTGGCATCGGCTTCCCGCAGAAGTTTTTCCGAAGCTTTAAAGATAGCCTACCGTACCGGCACGATCACCGGGATGCTGACCGATGGCCTTGGGCTTTTGGGCGGCACCGCGATATTCATTATTTTCGGGATCGCTTCTCCCGATGTATTATTGGGTTTTGGTTTTGGCGGCACGCTCCTGGCGCTCTTTATGCGCGTGGGCGGCGGCATCTATACTAAAGCTGCGGACGTAGGGGCTGATCTGGTCGGTAAAGTAGAGAAAAATATTCCCGAAGATGACCCGCGGAACGCCGCGGTCATCGCTGACCTGGTAGGTGATAATGTCGGCGATTGCGCAGGTATGGCCGCCGATATATTTGAATCCTATGAAGTAACCATTGTTTCCGGTTTGATCTTAGGCTTAGCCTTAGTCGGTATAACCGGGGAATTGAAGTGGATCGTCTTTCCGTTATTAGTGCGCGGTATCGGGGTGCTTTCTTCGATTATCGGGACCTACCTGGTTAAGGGAAGCAAAAAGGGCGCTAAAGACGGTAAGGGGCAGGACGCGTTTAAGAGCATCAACCGCGGGTTTTACTCATCCGCTGCGATCTCCATAATCGCGTTTTTATTTTTAGCCCATTATTATATGCACGAATGGAGAGCATTTTTCTCCGTAGCTATAGGTATAGTCCTGGCTATTGTTATTGATGAAATAACCAAGTATTTTACCCATACGCACCATGCGCCGGTAAAAGAAATAGCTAATTCATCCAAGACCGGAGCAGCTACTTTGATCTTACGCGGTATATCCATCGGCCTGGAGTCCAGCGCCTGGC
>JBAZIT010000183.1:0-2706 GCA_041651675.1 Candidatus Omnitrophota bacterium
TGTTTGTCATCAAAAGAAATAAGGCTGCAGTTGGCAATAGCCGAATCAAATACCCCGGCAGGGAAATTAAACGTTTTTAACAAGTCCTGGACGCGCGCGATAAGCCTGTGCGAGATACCCTGCCTGGCCGCCTCTTTAGATAGCTTATCTATACAAACAGGGGAAATGTCGGTAGCGGTAACAAAACATCCGATATCCCGCGCTAGGATGATCTCATCCTCCCTTCGGCCGCAGCCTAAAGAAAGTACCCTGTCGCCATGCTTAAATAAATTTTGCGCCAATAACCGGCTCATAAATTCACTCTGCGGAAGCTTGATAACCTGCCAGATGCGGGACCATTTATCTTGATGCTGCTTGGCATATTCCCAGTCCAGGCCCAAAGGCGAACTGGCCAGGGACTGGCTATAGCGATGGCTGTTAAAAAATCCGCGGGAAAAATTGTCAAGGGAAGGCAGGTATACCCGTTCGATGCTGTCGGGAAAGTTTAAGTATGATTGCAGTAGTTCATCGCTGTATAGATCATCCGTTATCCTGAAGATCACCGGCTTAGAGCCCAGGGCATACTCTATCAAATCCCGGCTCGCCGCGAATCCGGAATTTTCGTCAGTTATGCTCCCGCTGTACCTGTTACCCAAAATATCAAAAATTGTATCGCATATACTTACATAATACCTCGTTCCTGTTCCTTTGTCGGTCAAGATAATAAAATAGTGGTAGAGGAAGGGCCGGGGGGCTCTTTCTGCTTTAAGGCCTCCCAGGTACGCCGCTTCATAGGTTTCAACCTTAGAATAGCTGCTGAATCTATCCGATAAGACCCTGGCCAACAGCCTGTTTATCAGATGGCAGGTAAAAGGATAAAGTAACCTTGAGAACTCGGTATTTGCCTCGGCGGCATAGCGATGAATATATGGGCTGATCTTGCCGATATAGCTTGCCAGAGTTGCCAAAGGCCAACTGGCAGAAGACCCGCTGATAACCGCTTCCAGCGGAGAACTGGACAATCCGGCTATTTTCCCCTCTATGCAGGCAACCAGCTCATCGCGGCCGCTGACCAACACGCCCTGCCCTATACCGGCTAACCGCGCTGCCACAATATCTACCTGCCTGTCCCCCACAGAAACTGCTTCAAGGGGATTAAAAATTAGCCTCCTGCGTATTTCTTCAAACATCCATATATCGGGCTTGCCTCTTCTTCCCTGGTCCAGCGCATCTTCCTGGGTTATCACGCAGCTAAATAGATCAAATATGCCCAGAGCCTTAAGGGCATTCTGGGTGAATACCCTGCCGTTGTTAGTAACCACGGTTAATATGTGCCCCTGATTTACCAGCATCAGAAGCACATCCCTGAGTTGACGGTCTTTTTCTAAAAACTTTCCGGGATTAACCGCCACAGAAAGGGCTGAAAAATATTCTTTCAGGCTTAATTTAAAGTATCTCAGCATCTTGCTCATGCTGCCCAGCCTGGCCATTACTGCCCTTATTTCTCCTTTAGACAGTTCGCCATTTAACTGTTGGGACGCCCAGCTTACCGCAAACTCCTTATTATTCTTGAGCAGCTTATCGTCGTAAAGCGTACCGCCCATGTCAAAAATAATTACCCTGGCCTTACTATCCGGCGCGGCAGCCGGCGAGCTGGAAAAGTTGTTAACAGCAACAAGGGTAAAACCTGCTTCATTAATCTTGTAAAGATTCTCCTGTACAATCCGGTAGTCTGCAGGGCTAACCTTTTCTTCATACTGGACCAGCACTTCCCTGGCCTGCGGCCAGACCGATAAGGTCATATCCTCTATCTTCTTGTTAGCGGGCGCCGGATCAATGGTGATCATCCTTAAACCGCTCAACCTGAAAAATTCTTTAACTTCGCCAGCAAACAGCCTGCGGCTATCCCTATGGGCAATCAGCACTCTTGTGTCCGGCCTGAAAATGGTCCTCTTGGCCACCATGAACCCTACGTATTTTTTCCAATCGCTGAACAGGGTTTTTTCCTTTAAACTACTGTAATGGATATGTCCCAGGTATATTTGCTGCTCATTATCGACAAACACGGCTAAGGCGCATGCCTTGCAGGTATAAGCCATGGAGTTTTCAACGTACCAGAACCCGGAATAACTCCCGCAGACAAAATAATTTCCTTTTATTTCATCGGCAATCCTTGGCTTGCGTAATGATAACGATCCCAGCGCAGAAGATGCACTGCAGGCCTGCTGAGAATTCTGGCTTAAAAATACGGCGAACTGCTTGATTAGCCTGTTCTCGCGTATAATCCTTAGCGGGAGGGCAAGCTCTGCGCCTAACAGGAAAGCTATGTCGTCGCTGATCATAAAATACCTGTGCGCGATATTTATATCTAAAACACAATAATGGTCTACGGAGTTAAGGAGCACGAAATTCAATAATAAGCAGCCTGTACGCTTATGCGCTTCGTTATAAGGCTGGAGATGGGTTAACCTGACGAAACACTCGGCGCAAAAACGATATGCTGAATCGCAACCAAAACTGTCTTTGTAATGCCGCAGGAACCACCGGGAGAATTTCCTCGCCCGCGCAGCCTTTTCCCGCAACAACCCCGCATCCTGGCTGCGCCTGGAGATCCTGGCATATTCGTATTCTTTGGTGGGTTTTGTGACTGTATCGTTAAGGGTGGATAGAAAAGCGCTGAATTCATCTGCGCTCTTGAACCTGATGCCGATCTTCCCGTTGATAAAA
>JBAZIT010000184.1:0-2703 GCA_041651675.1 Candidatus Omnitrophota bacterium
CCGTAAAAATCATAAAATACTGGATCAGTGCCTGGGCAAAGGAGATCAAGCCGAATTTTTCCGGACCGATTGTTCTGATAAGATAGGGCAGGATAACCAGGGGCAGGAGATAGCTTAAGCCTTGCAGAGTAGAGAGCGAGGTGAAGTTCTCCAGGACTACTTTTCTTTCTCTGGCCGTGAATATTTTGCCTTTCATCGTATTCAATTTACACTTTAAAAACTTAAAAGTCAATCTTAAATCTTTCAAAAACAGCCGGGTTATGCTAAAATTTAGAGAATGATCCTGGATAAAGTAAAAGAGACGATCGGAAGGTATAAGCTGATTAGCAGGAGAGACCTGGTGCTTGTTGCTGTCTCAGGCGGAGCAGACTCTGTCTGCCTGCTTTATCTGCTCCAGGCTTTAAGCCGGCCCCTGGGATTTAAATTACAGGTCGCGCATTTAGACCATATGTTGCGCAAGGATTCTGCGAGGGACGCGGAGTTTGTCAGGCGCTTGGGCTTTAAGCTCGGCATCCCTGTTATTATCGGTAAAATAAATGTAAAGGAACTGGATAAAAGAGGTTCGCTTGAGGAAATTGCCAGGGATGCGCGTTTAGGATTTTTATTCAAAGTAGCTAAAGACATCCAAGCGGATAAAATTGCCTTAGCGCATAATTTGGATGATCAGGCAGAAACAGTGTTGATGCGTATCTTAAGAGGCACCGGGCTCTATGGTTTAGCCGGGATCCTTCCGAAAAGACAGCTCTGCGGCTTTACGGTTATCCGGCCGTTGATCAGGGTACAGCGCCGGGAAATCGAGGCATACTTAAGGAGGGAAAAGATCAAGCCGCGGATTGATAAGACGAACCTTCAGGATATTTATCTGCGGAACAAGATCCGCAACAGATTGGTCCCCTTGCTTAAAAAGGAATATAATCCGCGCATAAAAGAGGCTTTAAGCAATATGGCTGAAGGAATTGCTTTTGATTATGACTACTTGAACCGGCAGGCCCTGCGTTTAGCCAAAGGAGGGTGCAACCGGGTAAATATCGCCAAATTCTTGAAGCTGCATCCGGCGATACAGAGGTTGATCCTGCGCCTGGGCATATCCCGGCTTCAGGGCTCTACCCGCCGGATAACCTTTAGGCATATAAATGAGATCGAGGATCTAATCGCCAATCGGCCGCTAAATTCCATCGTTGACCTGCCTAAAGGCATAGCGGTTGTTAAGAAGGCCAAGAGTATTTTTTTCTATCGCAGGAGTGGCCACGCACTCTTATAAGATTTATGTTTGCTCTCTTAATATGGTATAATTTTAGATAGCGAACAGGATAAATATCAATCATAAATTAATAGCATGTTGAAGCATTAAGAGAAGGTGCTCAATGTTCAAATTAAAGCAGTTTTGTTCCCTTCCTGTGATCTTTCTTCTTTTTCTCTTGGTCTTTCCCGGTACCAGCCTTGCCGAAGAAACTATAACTATCACTACCTACTATCCTTCTCCTTACGGCGTCTATAGGGAGATGCGCGCCAAGCGCATAGCCATAGGAGATACTTATTTTGATGGCGCTGAAGTCCCCTGGGAAGAAGCTGATGGAGACGGAGGAGATATAGATTACCTGGCTGACCTGGTCGTAGAAGGCAATGTGGGGATAGGGACGACAAATCCCAATGCTAATGCTATCCTGGATATTTCTAGCACCACTAAGGCGATTATGCTCCCGAGGATGACCACAGTACAGAGAAGCGCCATATCTCCGCCAGCCGCAGGCATGGTGGTTTACGATACCACAGAAGCTGCTCTCTATACTCATAACGGCTCTACCTGGGTAAAGCAGGGAGGCGGAAGTACCTGTGTTGTAACCTATAATAGTAGCGTTGGCAGCTGTAGCTGTCCTGCTGGCTGGACACTTAAGCTGGA
Source organism: Candidatus Omnitrophota bacterium (assembly GCA_041651675.1). Lineage (GTDB taxonomy): Bacteria > Omnitrophota > Gorgyraeia > Gygaellales > Profunditerraquicolaceae > UBA6233. The sequence continues at coordinate 1,901 of JBAZIT010000184.1, forward strand.
TCTCGGTTCCTGGGGCAACTGCACCTACGGCGGCGCCTACGGCTTCATCCGCCCGCCGGGCGGAGGCTGCCTCGGCAGCAACACCGATATCGGCGAGGGTTGTCTTTGCTGCGAGTAGTTCAATAGGGGACAGCGACCATTTTCCTGTGAAAGTGATGCTTAATGCATAAAGTAATTCTTATCCTGTTCTTTAATATTGTTTTATTCTTTAATAACAGCTTTGCTTATGCTATCAAACCATACGCGCAACAGGCTTTTGATAAATCAACAAGCGTTTTAAATCTTGTATTCTGTTCTTTGAATTACCAGGATAAAGATGATTTTATGCTAGACATAGGAATACTTATCCAGGGGTTCAAAAAAACTAAGCCCTTTAATGAATTTCAGAACCTTAAGGCCTGGTATATAATCCTATCCAGACAGGAAGAAAGCGAGATATTCAAGCTAACCCAGGATTTTCCTCCCCTTAAAGTCCGTCAAGATTTTACAAATGAAATAGCTGATCATATTGGACCTAGCTATAAATTGATCATTATTGATGCAAAAGGTTCGCTTTCCTGCGCGGAACTTTCTTTGCCGGGTAGATTTTCATTAGTGATATTAGGGAGGAACAGGTATAAGGATGAGAATGGTTTTACCAAGGGTTTCCTGCATGAATTAGGTCACTCTCTGGGCCTGCGCGAGGAGAGCCCGAACAGCGAGGCCGCGCTTTGCCTGCCTGGCCCGCCTAACTGCGCCGTTACCAGGGAAGAAGCAGAAAATCTCTGGGGAGATCTTATTGGAAAAGGCGATAGAGTAGGCTA
>JBAZIT010000185.1:0-2702 GCA_041651675.1 Candidatus Omnitrophota bacterium
CGGGTCCAGGTACAGATTGTCTATGGGAAATTCCTTATCTACGCAGGCAGAGACGATCATTGCCGCTAACTCCAGACGCTGGTCTTTATTCTGCGGTATGCCTTTCTTGCTGATAGTAATACCGATAAGCTGCGACCCGTATTGTTTGGCCAGGGGAACGATAGTATCTAATTTTTCACTGTCTGCGCTGACTGAATTAATGATCGTTTTGTTTCTGGCAGCCTTGAGCCCCGCCTCGATGACCTGGGCTTTGCTTGAATCTAAGCATAGCGGCTTATCCGTAACCTCCTGAACAACCTCAACCAGCCAGGGCATATCGATTAAGGGTTGTTTGGAGGCCGGGCCGCAATTGATATCTAGGGCATCTGCTCCGCTTTCTACCTGCCGCAGGGCGCATTTCTGGATTTCAGACTTATCCCGTTCCTTGATCGCCTTGCCGATATTGAGGTACATCCCGTTAATCAGTTCGCCGATAATAAACATATTTACCTTCCGAATAAATTATCTATGTACTTAACGGTCTTCTCTATCGCCTTAGGGTGGCGCATAACCAAAAGATCAGCTCCGGCCTGGACCAAAGCTGCCGCAGTCAGCGCTTCCCAGATAACTCCCTGCTCTGCCGGGCCTACCTTGGCCTCTTTTGCCCTCCAGGCTTCCTGGCCCACAAAACAGATGAACGGACAAGCTAATGTTTTATCTCCGGAAAGCCCGGCCAATCGCGCACGCTCCATAATAGAATAAGCATACTCCAGGCCATAACCCAGAGCGCCGATAGTCGGATCCATAACAATACGCTCCAGGGCTAGACCCATATCCGAGATCAAAACATTCAGCTGCTTGGCGATATTGATATCGATAGGGCTCTCGGCGATAATATTATGACCGTCAGCCAGGACGCTGGCGGCAATCGTCTTATAATTATCCTGCGTAGCCGGCCCGATCAAACAACGTTCGTGCCTGGCTGCTTCCGAACAGGCGGGTAAAAGCAGATTATCCTTGGCATCATCTCCACAGCCCAAAATGATCAATGGCACACTCACGCTCTTTAATATTTTTTTGACCAGTTGCGCTTCTTCTTCAGGAGATTTATTGCCGAAATCCGGATGCGCTCCCTGTAGCCGCAGGCATAGCCCTTGAGCCTTATATTCATGCACGCAGATCTGCGCCCATTTCACCGGATCGCCGAGGACATTCTTATATCCCTGAACCAACTCCTCCGGCCAATCCAAAGGAGCGGCGTCCCAGATCTCAAAAACTATCTGGGGCTTATTGGAAAGCGGGCCTTCGCGGAACAGGCAAGGCAAAGATCCTTCTCCGCCTATTTTTAAACTATGCGAGCGCGTGCCCTGCTCTTCCTTGGTTGCTCCAATACTTACTACCGAAACTTCTCCGGACCATTTTTCCGTCATCAGCTGCAGTGCCATATTCTGTCTCCTAATTTACCTAGAACTGTTAGCGTAACATTATTATTATTCAATCCCAATAAAGAGTTACCATTTAGGCTCAAGCCCTCGATCTCCGGATCATTTGATAATACCCCGAGGAAATCCAATTTTAAATCTTTGATTTTGCTTTTATCAATCGCTGCAGCGCAGCGGTTAACAATCAGGAATTCCTGTTTAGTCTTTAAGCCCAGCTCCCGGGTTAACGCGGCTATTCTTTGGGCGGCCTTTAGCCCGACAACAGTAGCATCGGAAACCACTACCAAGCTGTCGGCCTGGCCGGTAGTGCGCCGGGATAAATGCTCCAGGCCGGCTTCGTTATCAATAACCACAAAATCATAATCTTTGACCAATTTTCCCATAACATTACGCAGGGCATTGTTCACATAGCAATAACAACCCGGACCTTCAGGCCTGCCCATCGTTAAAACATCAAAGTGGTCGCCTTCAGCTATAGCCGTCTGCACCCGGTATTCAATAAAAGCGTCTTTACCCATATTCACCGGAACGCTTTCCGGGTGGTTAGCTAAATCATTCAATATCGAACCGATACTCTCCTTAACCTCCAGCCCCAAGAGTTCGGCCAGGTTACTGTTAGGATCGGCATCAACCGCTAAAACCGAGCCCATTTTTTTTTCTTTAATAATCCTTACAAACAAAGCAGCGAGCGTGCTTTTACCGGTGCCGCCTTTACCCGCCAGAGCAATAACCCGGCCCATTTAGCTTCTCCTGCCGGATGCAGAGGGGAATTTCTCCAGGTCCGTATGCGGAAAAAATAAAGCCGCCATATATTCGTCCATATAGCCGGCATCGACTGATAACTCAAAATAGGTAATTTTACGCGCCAGCTCCTCGGATAACTTAGCTGCCTCTGCGGATAAAAGCATCTGCCGCGCTCCGGCCAGGGCGCTGTTGCCGATAAAGAAAAATCTTTTTCTTTCCAGGTCGGGGAGCAGGCCGATCTTTATCGCGCTATCTATATCCAGGGAGGTGCCGAAACCTCCGGCAATGAAGATCTTTTTTACATCGCTCATTTTAAAATCCATATGCTTGACTAAAACGGCGCTCGCCGAATAGATCGCGGCTTTGGCGCGTTTTAAGTTTTCAATATCAGCTTCGCTGATGACTATGTCATTGCCGGAAGCGGAATCCTCCTTAAAAACCACTATAAACTCTTTTCCGCTCTCGCCCTCTCTTATCCGCTTATGGGGCGTACTCCTGATCTTGCCGCTTCTGTCCATAACCCCTGCCTCAAGCATT
>JBAZIT010000186.1:0-2701 GCA_041651675.1 Candidatus Omnitrophota bacterium
CTGGCTGAAGTTGACGGCGTAGTCAGCGTTACCTATAATATCGCCAGTAAGCCGCCTTCAACCATGGAGGCAATATAGTATAAATGAAAATTCAACTTTATCAGATCGTAGCGGTATTAGGGTCATTGATGCTTATGGCAGCCGGGTTATTGAGGCTGGCGCATTCAGGCAGCCCGAAAGAATTAATTATTGCCATCCTGTATTTTTTTGCCAACATCTTTATTTTTTGCTTCTGAATAATAAGTTAACCAAGCGAGGAAAAGATGATTCTTGTGTGGTTGAAATTCATGGTTTGTGCCGGGATAATTGTTTACAGCGGCAAGCGGGTTGCCAGATACGGGGATGCTATCGCAGAGAAGACCGGCCTGGGAGGCTTATGGATCGGCGTAATACTGGTAGCCCTGGCCACCAGCCTTCCCGAATTATTTACCGGCGTGGGAAGCACGGTCTTTATTAATGCCCCTGATCTTACCGTAGGCAATTTATTCGGAGCAAATTCCTATAATCTTTTGAATATCGCCGTATTAGATGGTGTAAGCCGGGGTACTCCTCTATTAAGCTCAATTTCCCTAGGACAGACTTTAACCGCCGGTTTGAGCCTTATTCCTCTGTCCATTGCCGCTGTCGGTTTATTCTTAAGTTCAAAATTACCGCAGGTTGCTTTCGTGAATATCAGCTTATACAGTTTTTTGATTATTACCGCCTACTTTATTTCGGTAAGGATAGTCTTCGGGTTCGAGAAAAAAGAGCAGCAGATATTAAAGGAGATACATAAAGAAGAAAAGGCCCTGTTTAAATATGACGGTATAACATTAAAAACAGCCTGTATCCGTTACGGGCTAGCGGCGTTAATTATTGCGGCTGCCGGGATTTGGCTTGCCTATATCGGCGATGAATTAGCCGGGGGTTTAAATCTGGGGCGGAGCTTTGTCGGCAGCCTCCTGCTTGGCCTTGCTACCACCCTGCCGGAGATAACGGTTTCGCTTGCCGCTATCCGCCTAGGCGCAAAAGAACTGGCAGTAGCCAATATGCTCGGCTCAAACCTGTTTAATATGGTAATTATTTTTATTAACGACCTTCTTTACAGGAAAGCCCCGATCTTTAGCGCAATATCCGGCCAGCACGTCTTTACTGCTTTTATCGTGATTATTATGACCGCGATAGTTATTGCCGGTTTAATTTTAAAACCAAAAAAGAAAACCCGGATAGGTTTAAGCGTTTATGCTCTAGCTTTAATCATAGTTTTTATCTTAGGTGCCTATATTAACTTCGCATTGGGTGGAAAATGAGTGAAAATAAATTTTATAATTTAACCGCAGAGCAAGCCGGGTTATCCTTGAATACGAGCCTGGAAGCCGGGCTGAGCGCAGCAGAGGCTAAGCAGCGCCTGGAGCAATCCGGTTTAAACCAGCTTTTGGCCAAGAAAGGCATTACGCCTTTAGATATTCTTCTGGGTCAGTTTAAGGATTTTATAATCTGGATCCTAATCGCTGCGGCGTTAGTCTCCGGATTCCTGCAGGAGTGGGTGGATGCGCTGGCGATTATCGCGATTGTTATATTGAATGCGCTGATGGGATTTATCCAGGAATACCGGGCGGAAAAATCTCTGGCCGCTTTGAAGAAATTATCCAACCCGGCCTCAAAAGTTATCCGTGAAGGCAGGCGTAGTATTATTTCTTCTTTAGAGCTGGTTTACGGCGATTTGCTAGAGCTGGAGGCCGGGGACAGTATTCCTGCCGATAGCCGGCTTGTCTGGGCTACTTCCAATTTAACCGTTCAGGAGGCCAGCCTTACCGGAGAATCTACCCCGGTTGCTAAAACTATCCGGGCTTTAGGCGAAAAAGAAGTTCCGCTGGCTGACCGGGCAAATATGGTTTATCTGGGGACTTCCGTCGCTTCAGGGAAAGCCCGGGCTTTAGTTGTGGATACCGGTATGCAGACAGAGCTGGGCAAGATCGCCGGGATGGTGCAGGATATCCGGCACGAGCCTACTCCTTTACAGAAGAAGCTAGAAGAATTCGGCAAATGGATTGTAGTCTTATGTTTTATACTGGTGGGATTGGTCTTTTTGCTGGAGTGGCTGCGCGGAGGGGAAATCGTAGAAATATTTTTGACTGCGGTAAGTTTGGCGGTTGCCGCTATTCCCGAAGGGCTGCCGGCGGTAGTCACTATAGCTTTAGCCTTAGGGGTACATCGCATGGTCAAGCGCCATGCGCTTATCCGCAAGCTTCCCTCGGTAGAAACCCTGGGCTGCGCGACGGTTATCTGCTCGGATAAAACCGGGACCCTGACTAAAAACGAGATGACTGTGCAAAAAGTTTTTACAGGGGCAGGGCTCTTTACGGTCAGCGGTATCGGCTATGCCCCCCAAGGAGAATTTACCCTGGATAAAAACCGGATTGACCCTTACGCTTATCCGGATTTAGATAAGGTATTGCGTTGTTCCGTCTTATGTAACGCTGCGCAGCTGGTTGAAGAGAACGCCGTTTATAAAATAATCGGCGACCCTACGGAAGGGGCTCTTTTGACTGCTGCCGCCAAAGCGGATATCTGGAAAGAACGCCTGGAACAGGAATTTTCTTTTATTGACGAGATACCCTTTGATTCGGAACGTAAGATAATGACGATAATCCGTAAGTCTAGTAGCGGCCCTGTTGCTTTCGTTAAGGGCGCTCCCGATATACTGATAGACCGCTGCGTA
>JBAZIT010000187.1:0-2693 GCA_041651675.1 Candidatus Omnitrophota bacterium
GGGACGCCATCCGGCTGGCAAGGCTACTGGGTTATGCGCTCGCATGAAAAATTAATGTAACTATTCAGCCATTCAGCTGAAACCTCAATTTTTCGCCAAAATATCATGAACCTTAACGATCGCCAATTCTCCCCAAAATTTAAATATTAATGATAATCATGCAACTAAACTAATGGAGGGGCACAATTCTCATCAAATGGCGATTGATAGCCTGGATAATTCGCACTCATCAGTGCAATCAGGCATAACCATCTCATTAAGTCGCGAAGATATTTTAGCGATTTATAAAGAAGGTCCAGAAGCAGTTGTTACGCTCGTCCAAACTCTTTGTTCTATCTGTAATAAACAAGCTGCAAGAATCGTTGAACTAGAGGAGAGGGTAAAAGCATTAGAGGATCAAATCAACAAAAACAGTCGCAATAGCAGCAAACCCCCATCGACAGATACTTTCAAAAAGATCAAGAGCCAGCGCAAGCCAACTGGTAGATCAGTAGGTGGACAAAAAGGCCATAAAGGACATACACTCGAAATGGTCGAGAAACCGGATCACGTAATCGTCCATCCTGTTACCAAATGCGAATTATGCGGTCGGTCTCTGTGCGATATAGACGCCTCAAATCATGAATTGCGGCAGGTATTCGATTTGCCGCCCATTAAAGTTGAAGTATTCGAACATCAAGCTGAGAGCAAGATTTGCCCCAATTGTGGCTGCCTCAATAAAGCTGCCTTTCCAGAAGACGTTGCATATCCCGTTCAATATGGAACTCGCTTGAAATCTGTTGCCGCTTATCTAAATCAATATCAGCTTATTCCTTTTGCCAGATTAAGCGAGACATTCGTTGACCTCTTCAGTCATCATTTGAGCCTGAGTACTTTAATCGACATAAATCAAACCTGTTACGAAGCCTTGGAGTCGGTCGAAGAGTCCATCAAGCAACAGCTAATCGCATCACCTGTTATTTGTCTTGATGAAACAGGCATGCGTATTAAGGGAACGAGAAAATGGTGCCATGTGGTTTCAACTCCAAATCTGACATATTATGCCGCAAATGCCAGTCGCGGATCTAAGGCTAATGAGGATATGGGAATACTGCCGGTTTATAGCGGAACTGCTATGCATGACGGTTGGAGTTCCTATTTCAAATTCAACTGCAAGCATGCCCTTTGCAATTCACATAATCTGAGAGATCTTACCTTCGTTAATGAAGAGGACAAGCAGAATTGGGCCAAAGAGTTGATCGACCATCTGATCGACATTAAAACAACGGTAGAATGCAGAAAGCCAATTGATTCGAAATTGGATCTCGCGGAGATTACTAAATTCGAAAAAAGATATGATCGCGTAATCGAAATGGCTAAACTCGAAAACCCTCCACCAATTGCTCCGAATTTGCAAGGCCAGATTAAAAAACGTGGAAAAAAGAAGCAAACGAAGGCCCAAAATCTGTTGGGAAGACTGCAAAAGTATCGGAGAGAAGTTTTAGCCTTCATGCATGATTTTGAGGTTCCATTCGATAATAATCTGGCTGAAAGGGACATAAGGATGATGAAGGTTCAGCAGAAGATCTCAGGCAACTTTAGAAGTTGGAAAGGTGCAAAAATATTTTGCCGCATTCGAGGGTATATCTCTACGGCCAAAAAGAACTCAATCTCAGTTATCGACGCGATTCAAGGAGCGTTTGAAGGAAAGCCGTTTCTCGGATTGCTGCCTGAATTTATAATGATTTAGACGGCATGGCTGAATAGTTACTCTAAAAGATACTTACATATGAAATCATACAAATTTGAAAATACATAAATAAAAGTAACATGAGTGTGAATAGCATGAATAGTACTTGGAAGATCATCCTGGCTTTCCTGATAGCATTGAATGCATCCCACGTAGCATGGGCTACGGAGCCTCAAGATCAGAGCGGTGTGAATTTCACACTAGAGATCTTCGGCAACGCAAACTTGGACGACAGAATAGATGAAAAGGACATTATATATGTTCAGGACATTATTAATGGAGAAAACGATCCATCTGATTTGGCAGATGCTAATCAAGACAATAAGATCGATCAAATGGATATAAGCCAGATCAAAGATATTATAAATGGAACTGAATCAAATATTTTTTATATTAATGTCAACGGTGATGTGGCAAAGGTCAGACATCCGCTAAATAGGATCGTCATCGTGTATGACAACACTGCAGAAATCATTCGCATATTAGGGGCCCAATCTAAGGTGGTCGGCGTAGATTCCAACGGAGGTAGTTCCATCCATGACTATCCAACGTACTTCGCCGAATTTAGTGAAACGGCGGCGGCGCACCCGCGCAGCAAGCTGCGGGGCATCCGAGGCGCCGCCGCATGAAAACAGAACCAGGTTAATCTGAACCAAGCTTAAGTTGAATATGCAGCCCTTTAGCCCTCAATGCGAGCTGCAAAGTGCGTTCGCACCATTCTTAATCAGTCGAAATCCAGCAAATTCATCTGTTTATAGTCTTCCTTTTCTTCAGGGGTTCCCTGCGTTTCAACATAATTGCGTATTGTGTCGGCCATCACTCCATCCCCTACCGTTCCGATATACCCGCCATCACTCCAAAATTCGCCACCCCAAAGCTGTTTCCTTACTTCGGGAAATTTCTTAAAAAACTCTCGAGCGGTTATACTTTTTACTATTTGCATCACCTTTGAAGGCGCATATCT
>JBAZIT010000188.1:0-2640 GCA_041651675.1 Candidatus Omnitrophota bacterium
CATTATAAACACCTCAAAGACAAGCCGTTTTTTGACGATATCATTAAATATATCCAGGGCGAGCTGCATGACCGTAAAAAGGTGCTGGCTTTGGTTTATTGGGGTAAGGACGCGATAAAAAAATGCCGGGAGCTTGCCGGGGCGACTAATCCCGAAGAGGCGGAATCTACCTCTATCCGCGGCTCCTACGGCCGGATTACCACCTCTGGCGTGTATGAAAATGTCATCCATGTCTCGTCGGATGAAAGCGAGGCGCAGAGAGAGATTAAGCTCTGGTTTGAGCCCAAAGAGATAATCGTGGAGCTGTATCCGCAAAAAGAAGTTGTGCATAAGGAATGCAAAAGAACGGCCTGGGCTTAAAAAAGAAAGGTTAAAAATGATCCAAAGTATGACCGGTTTTGGCAGTTATGAAACAATCATCCCCGGCCTGGGCAGGGTGTCGGTAGAGCTCAGGAGCACGAACCATAAGTTTCTCGAGATAGTGCTGCATTTGCCCGAGGGGTCGCTTTCGATAGAAGAGCGGATTAAAAAAGCGGTTGAGGCCAAAGTCAAGCGGGGCAGGGTTACCTGCGCTTTGACCATGAAAGGTGCAAGGGGAGGGGATGTTTTTATTAATAAACCGCTCTTAAAAAATTACCTGCACAAGATTAACGCTGTCAAGAAAGAGCTTAAAATAAAGGAAGGGCTGGATTTGAATACTTTGATATTATTGCCCGGGGTATTGACTCTGGAAGAGGAGAAGGCTTCGCCGGAAAATATCTGGCCAAAATTAAAAAATGCTTTAAATATGGCTGTCGCTAATTTAGCCAGGACGCGCTCCAAAGAAGGAAAAGCCTTGCAGGGTTATTTAAAAAAACAGGCCGAAGAGCTAAAAGATGAGTTAGCCGGGATCAGGCTCAGGCTTAAAGTCGCCCTGCAGGAAAGGCTCAAAGGTTTCGCTACGGACGAAGAACGCGCGAATTTCTTAAAAGACACGGACACAACCGAAGAGGCGGACAGGCTGGCTTTTCATATCCGCAATTTTAAAAACCGGCTGATCAAAGGCGGGGTAATCGGCAAAGAACTGGATTTTATCGCCCAGGAGATGCAGCGGGAAGCCAATACCATGGCCGCCAAAACTTTTGATGTGTCTGTCTCAGCCAAGGTCCTGAAGATGAAAAGCCTGGTTGAAAAGATCCGCGAACAGGCGCAGAATATAGAGTGAGGAAAAAACAGGGGTTGATATTCGTTATTTCCGGACCATCAGGCTCAGGAAAGACCACGCTGGTAAAAAAGGTCCTTGCCCATAAAGCCTTGCGCCGAAAACTGGCTAAATCTGTTTCCGTAACCACCCGGCCCAGGAGGTCAGGCGAGCGCCAGGGCCGGGATTATTTTTTTGTCAGCCCCGGGTCTTTTCAGCGTTTAAAGAAATCCAAAAAAATTCTTGAATGGACGAAATATTTAGGTTATTATTACGGCACTAAAAGAGATTTCCTCGAGGAGAGCATAAGAAGGGGCAGGCACTTGGCCCTCTGTCTGGACATGCGGGGTGCGCTTAAACTAAAAAAACTCTACCCCCGGGATACAGTTACGGTATTTATCGAACCTCCATCGCTAAAGGAGCTGCGCAAGAGGATCGTCGGCCGTTGTTGCCGGACTAAGCCAGAGGAGGTAAATAAGCGCCTGGGCCTGGCGCAAGCCGAATTGCAAAATTCTCGTCGTTACGATTACGTTGTCAAAAATAACAATTTAACCCGGGCAACAGCCAAGCTGGGCGATATTATATTACACAAAATAAGAGTCTTAAAACAATAGCGAGGTGCGGCAAATGGGATACGTGGAAAGAGAAAAGATGCTGGACAAGAGCGTGAATTCAATTTATAAGCTGGTGAATTGCGCGGCGATGCGGGCTTTGGAGATAGCCGAAGGCCAGCCCAAGCTTACGGATGATAAGGCAGCCACTAAGCCTTCTACGATTGCCCTGCATGAGATTGCCCAGGGTAAGGTAGAATGTAAAAAAATAAAACCTAAAGAATAACTTATGGCCGTAAAAACCAAGAATATTATCTTAGGAGTAACTGCAAGCATTGCTATTTATAAAGCCTGTGAGCTTCTGCGCAGGTTAAAGGAGGCACGTTTTGCGGTTACGGTGATCCAGACCCGGGAATCCGAGGAATTAATCAAGCCGGTTGTTTTTGCCAGTCTCTCCGGAAATAAAGTCTATCGCGGTTTATTTGAAACACCCGAGGCCTGGGATATCGAGCATGTATCTTTAGCCGCCAAGGCAGACTTGATTCTGGTGGCTCCGGCTACCGCCAATATTATCGCTAAACTGGCCAGCGGGATTTGTGATGATATGCTGACCTGTACGATCTGTGCATCCAAAGCGCCGGTTTTAATTGCTCCGGCGATGAATGAGAATATGTATACTCATAAGATCACGCAGGCTAATATCATAAAATTGCAATCTTTAGGTTATAAATTTGTCGGGCCGCGTAAGGGAAAACTGGCTTGCGGCGATACAGGCATTGGCTGCTTGGCAGAAGTAGAGGCAATCGTTAAAGAAGCGCGTAAGCTCATCTGAAATTTGGCGACGTAGCCAAGTGGCAAGGCAGCTCTCTGCAAAAGAGCTATTCAGCGGTTCGAATCCGCTCGTCGCCT
>JBAZIT010000189.1:0-2594 GCA_041651675.1 Candidatus Omnitrophota bacterium
CTGCTCAATATTGGCCTCATCCTCCGATCACCTTACCCTGGATCACCGCTTTTTTCAACTCCAGCATCTCTACGAAAGGCGCAGAATACCTGTTCATGATCGTTTTTTCGCCGGTTTCTACGGATTGGTAATAATCCAGGTGCGTAAATATATGCGACATTTTTACATGGCCTACGCCTTTAGCTAACCAGAAATTATATACATGCATAAGCATGCTGTTGCCGGAAGCGTCTTTATAGATGTGCGCCAGAAAATAATGCCGGCAGGTAAATACACCGGCTGGAGTGCTTATTTTTTCCACCCCTACAAAAGAAGCATGCCCTTCAATGTCTTCTTTGGCGATCAGGGTATGATCATAATTATAGATCAACTGGGCATTGCGGTAATAGATTGATTTTTCCATCCCCGAAGGGATCATCAGGATTGGCCGAGAATACCTGCGGATCACCTTTAACGGCACCTCTCCCACCAGGTGCTTGTTCTCATCCAGGAAAATTCCCGCGGAGGAAAGCAGCAATTTCTGTATCCGGTCATTGTATTTACCCTGCCAGTAGAAATCAAAACTTAACCCCTGTTTATTCTTTTTTACATTTTTAACCGTGATATTTACCAGGCCCACATCCTTTCCTTCTTTATGGACAAACACATACAGGTTATTTTCAGCAATAGGGAAATATTCCGAGACCGGGGATAAGCCTGCGCTATTGAATAAAAAAACAGCGGCTAGAATAATTACCGCGCTAATGATTAATGTTTTTATCATGGTTGAGCCTGCCCCCTTCTATGAATGCTGACACTTCATTGTTCCTGCTTTGGCTATAGCCGCTTTTAAGCAATAGCCAGCCATCCTCAAATACCATTACCCCGTATTTACCCAAGGTTAAAAATTCTTTCAATCTAAGATAATATTCTTTTGGCGAGATCTGGAACAATACCGGCTGGGACAGGTCAACCAACACATAGTCATAACTGTATCCCCGTTGGAGGACAAACCGGTCAAACCTTTCCAGTTGCCGGATACCCGCCAATTGCGGAGCTAAAAAGAAAGAAGCCAGGCAGCTGGAATCCGGCGGCACCTGTTTTAAAATACTCATTCCGATCCGCGCATGGGCGGTTATCCGGTAATCCCGCAGTTTAAACTCCCGCGTAAACGGCAGCGGGCCCAGGTTACCGGAAAAATAACTTTGCTTGGGAATATAATAATGCTGGATCACTGTAAATACCAATATCAGTGACGCGGATACATTAACCAAAATAAGTGCAAACCTCTTATTCTGCTGATAGTAGCCGGTTATGGATTTAAATACCCTGGCCAGGCCGTAGATTGAACCCAGGAAAATAAAAGGCAGGATCAGGAAAATACCCGAAGAGTGCTGGTTTCTTACCAGGATAAACAGCAGTTCCGGTATGATCGGCAACAGCCAGATTAAAGAAAAGAAACAAAATATATTCGGCAGGTAGAAAAAACTTACCAGCAGCATATTCTCCTGATTAAAGATATTAGCTAAGAGCATAGCCGGATTAAACAAAACATACCTTGCCACTCCCTGCAGGTTATCCGCGTAGCCGTCCACCTGAAGAAGGTTTACCGGAAAAGGCTTAGCCACGGTATGCAGATAAATGACGCAGGCAGCTGAAACAACAATGACCCAGGCCAGGCTTATCCCGATTATTATTCTACCCTGCTTTTTCCAGCCTGTTCTGAATAAAAGGATAAAGCCCAGGATAAGATTCATTAAAACAATGTCAATCTTGCACAAACCAGCTAACATCAGAAACAAGATGAATTTTACTGGCCGGCTTTTTTCCAGGTAATAAAAAGCCGACATAAGCAAAGGCAGGCCCAAAGCTGAAGGAATGAATCCCAGCAGCGCGCCCACGCTAACCACCGGATGCAAAAGATAGGCCAGGGCCAAAGCAAATGCCAGATAACTGCTGCCTAAAACCTTTTTGGCGATCAGGTATAGCGGCAGGCAGGCGCTGGCTAATATAACAGCCTGTAAAGATAACAAGGCTTCGGGTTTCAGGAATAGCCGGTAGATAAGCGCCAGGATATAATTTACCGGCACAAAGAGATAAACCAGGGCAGGAAGCTCATAGATCGGGCTCAGGTCAGAAAAATGTTTTATGGTAAATAATTTTGGGTAGACATAAAAACAATGCCAACCAAAAGTAGTCAGGGAAAAGTTCTGGTACTTAATAATATTTACGAAAGAAAAAGACGCGCTGAAAATAAAAGCGGCTAAACCTGTTAACAGCAGACCGGGATCAAGATGTCTTTTTAAGGCCATGGTTTAATTGAATAATGAACTTAATTTATTTTTATTGACCGCGTAATAAAGCTGGAACAGGAATTCATCCAGCCCGATCCTGATCAAAAACCTGAAATCGCTCCAGGATCTTATCTTAGCCAGTTGCTTGAATAAAAATCCGGGGCGCAGATAGAATTTAAGGTAACCCAATATAGTGGATACACTGGCAAAGTCAGAATAAGCCAGGGCTTCCTTCTTGTGCTTATCGTAAAATAAACTGCCCGGGGTAACACAGAACTTTTTGAAATTAGCGTAATCTGTCCCCAGCTCCACGGCAAAATC
>JBAZIT010000190.1:0-2592 GCA_041651675.1 Candidatus Omnitrophota bacterium
GAGTAGGTTTTAAGGCAGCGGTGCAGGGGAACATACTGAATATGAGCTTAGGGTTTTCGCATCCGGTGAACTTTCCGATCCCCCAAGGCATAAAAATAGAAACTCCTAAACCTACGCAGATAGTCATGAGGAGTATCGATAAACAGTTAATCGGCAAGGTGTCTACCGAAATACGCGCAATTTGCCCTCCCGAACCCTATAAGGGCAAAGGAATACGCTTTGCGGGCGAATACGTAAAGAAAAAAGTAGGCAAGGCTCAGGCAACCAGCGGTGGGAAATAAAAATGAATAAAAAAGAACTCGCAAGGTTAAAGAGGCATCGCCGGATCAGGATGAAAATGCAGGGCTCTAAGGCCAAGCCGCGCCTGGTGATCAAGCGCAGTTTAAATAACCTTTCTGCCCAGGTCATCGACGATACTGAAAATAAGGTATTATTTTCATATTCCACGGCGAACAAGGAATTCAAGCAGAAAACAGCCGGCGCCGGCAACATTAAATCCGCGCAAGCTTTCGGAGAGGCATTTTCCAGGCTGGCCAAGGAGAAGGGGATCAGTAAGATCATATTTGACCGGGCAGGCTATTTATATCACGGCAGGGTTAAGGAATTTGCCGAGTCTTTGAGAAAAGGCGGAATGGAGTTTTAACTTATGCGCGAATTAAACATCGAACAGCAGCCGGAATTAATTGAAAAAGTAATTACGATTAACCGGGTGACCAAGGTTACCAAGGGCGGTAAAAAACTGCATTTTAGCGCGCTGGTTGTCGTCGGCGACACTAAGGGCAGGGTAGGTTTTGCCCTGGATAAAGCCAATGAAGTCGCCGATGCGATACGCAAATCCCTGACTAAGGCCAAGAAAAGCCTTTTTCGGGTCCACCTGGAAGGTTCAACCATACCGCATGAAATCGTCGGCCATTACGGCGCGGCTAAAGTTATGCTTAAGCCTGCTTCCGAAGGTACGGGCGTAATTGCCGCCGGACCGGTGCGCGCGATATGCGAGGCAGCGGGGATAAAAGATATACTGACTAAATGCTTAAAATCCAATAATCCTATTAATGTCATTAAAGCCACGGTGGAAGGCCTTAAGGGCCTCAAGGGCAGTTAAAGATGAAAAGTAAAAAACAAGTTAAAACTAAAAAAACGCAGAGCCCAAAACAGCAGATAGGCATGTTTAATTTAAAGCCGCCTGCTGGCAGCCATAAGCGCAGAAAATATCTGGGGAGAGGTTCAAGCTCCGGGCATGGCAAGACTTCTACCCGGGGCAGCAAGGGCCAGACTTCCCGCGCCGGCCGGCATTTTTATTTAGGTTTTGAAGGCGGGCAATCTCCTTTAGTGCGTAAGATGCCTAAACGCGGATTTTCTAATATTTTCCGCAAAGAGTATCAGATCGTAAATTTAGCCAGTTTCGCCAAGATTAAAGAAACCACGATCAACCCCGAGTTAATGGCCCTTAAAGGGCTGATCAAAGATAAATCTAAATTAATCAAGGTGTTGGGTGAGGGCGAGATTAAAAAGCCGGTTAGCATACAGGCCCACGCATTTTCTAAGAAAGCCGCTGAAGAAATTAAAAAAGCAGGCGGCACCGCAGAAGTGATAAATGTTTAGCGCGCTGGTTAATTCGTTCAAGATACCGGATTTAAAGAGGCGCCTGATCATCACCGGAGCCCTGATCGCGGTATACCGGATAGGTTGTTATATCCCGACTCCCGGAATAGACGGCGCGTCTTTAGCGGAGTTTTTTAACCGTGTTGCTAAAACGCAGGGCGGGACGATCTTTGGCATAATCAATATGTTTTCCGGCGGCGCAATGGAGAAGCTGACCATATTTGCCCTGGGGATCATGCCTTATATATCCTCCTCGATCATTATGCAGCTTCTGACCGCGGTTATTCCGGCTTTGGAAAAAATGGCCAAAGAAGGAAAAGCCGGTTATGAAAAAATAAACCAGCTTACCCGTTACGGCACAGTAGGCCTGGCTTTGATCCAGTCGTATTTTATCGCCCTTTGGCTGGAGAATCCGGCGCGTTTTGAAGGATTAAGAATAGTGATGGACCCGGGGTGGAGTTTCCGCATCATCACGGTTTTGACCCTGACTACCGGAACGATCTTCATCATGTGGCTGGGCGAACAGATCCAGGAAAGAGGGATAGGCAACGGCATATCCCTGATCATTACCGCAGGTATAATTTCCAGGATCCCGGCAGCCATGCACCAGTTGTTTGTCCTGATCTCGCCCTTTGCCGCCAGCCGCCGCCAGATCCAGCCGCTTACGCTGTTAATCATGGCTGTTTTTCTAGTCGGGGTGGTCTTTGCGGTAATCATGATCACCCAGGGGCAGAGAAAAATACCCGTGCAGTATGCCCGCAGGATCGTCGGGAGGAAGATCTACGGAGGCCAGTCAACCTATATCCCTTTAAAGGTGGATACTTCCGGTGTCATCGCGATCATTTTTGCCCAATCAATCATCCTGTTTCCGGCTACCCTGGCGTCATTTATCCCTAATCCGGGTTTTCAGAGGTTTGCCGAAAGTTTGATCCGCGGCCACCTGCTTTATACGTTAACCTATGGGTTACTGATCATGTTCTTTTGTTATTT
>JBAZIT010000191.1:0-2589 GCA_041651675.1 Candidatus Omnitrophota bacterium
GAGCATCCACTTGCACTTCTTAAATAACCGTAATCTTCTATACTTACAATGTGAAAAAATATAAAAAATGCATAAAAAAAGAAGCTTTACCTTGATCGAATTAATTATTGTTGTTGTGATCATCGGTATCCTCGCCCTGGTCGCCATACCCCGCTATTTTGCCAATGTAGCCAAAGCCCAGAAATCACAAGTACTGGCAAACCTGGATACCATAAAACGAGGGCAATTAGCTTATTATGCAGCTTATGGTACTTATAAGAGTTCTTTCCCTATAAATGTGACTATTGACGGTGACACTATTGTAAGCATAGGCAACTTCTCTAATACAGCCTGGACCTACCGCAGCGGCCTATCCGAGAGTACGGATTGTGCTCCCAGTTGGTATGTCTGCGCTGATAAACAACCTGGGAGTACCTGTCAATATTGTATCTGTATAGCCAGGGGAGGAGAATATGGCGCTTCTACCTGCACTCCTTGAGCCTTCGGGTTAATCGTTTTTTCTCTTGACAAACTGCATTCTCTGGTGTAAAATTCAATATCCTTTCATTCATACTATTCAAAAAAGAGGAAAAAATCCGTAACTTATTGTCAAATAATAACTTATATAATAAGGAGAGGTTCTAAAATGGCAGAATGGATAGGTATTGGCAGGCGCAGCCGCAGGTGCTATGGCTTTGATGAAATCGCACTGGTCCCCGGTGCCCAGACAGTTAACCCTAATGAAGTAGAGATATCTTTTGAGATAGACGGAAAAAAATTCAAAGTCCCCATATTAGCTGCGGCCATGGATGGAGTAGTAGATGTTAACTTTGCCGTAGAGATGTCCAAGCTGGGCGGTATAGCTGTCCTGAACCTGGACGGCGTGCAGACCCGCTATGAAAATCCGGACAGCGTATTAAATGAGATCGCCAAGGCTAACCCCCAGAAAGCCACCCAATTGATCCAATCAGTATATACCACCCCGATCAAAGAAAAATTAGTCTCTAAAAGAGTTGCGGAGATCAAAAAGAAAAAAGGCACAGCGGTAGTCAGCTGTATCCCGGCTAATGCCGAGAAATTTTCTAAACTCGCTATGGCCAGCGGCGCGGATATCTTTGTCATTCAATCCACAGTCACAACGACCAGGCATATAGCCAAAGAATATAAAACCCTGGATCTGTATAAATTCTGCCAAGCTACGAAAATCCCGGTTATTCTGGGTAACTGCGTAACTTACGAGACAACCATAGAACTTATGGAAACAGGAGCTGCCGGCTTACTTATCGGAGTCGGGCCGGGAGCAGCCTGCACCACCCGCGGAGTATTAGGCATAGGCGTACCCCAGGTAACTGCAACCGTAGATGCTGCCGGAGCGCGCGATTTTTATTATAAAAGGACCGGTAAATATATCCCGATCATCACTGACGGCGGAATGAACCGCGGCGGAGACATCTGTAAGGCTTTTGCCTGCGGAGCAGACGCAGTAATGATCGGTTCGAGCTTTGCCCGGGCCAAGGAAGCTCCGGGAAGAGGTTTCCACTGGGGCATGGCAACTTCACATGTGAATTTGCCGCGCGGAACGCGCATCCAGGTAGGGACAACCGGATCATTAAAAGAGATCCTTTTTGGGCCGGCCAGAGTTGATGACGGCTCGCAGAACTTAATGGGCGCGCTGAAAACTTCCATGGGCTCATTAGGCGCCACGAATTTAAAAGAGATGCACGACGTGGAGATCATTATCGCGCCATCGATCCAGACCGAGGGGAAAATTTTCCAGGTCGGACAAAGAGTGGGGATGGGTAAATAAAATGAAATCAAAAAGAGCCAGGAGCAAACCTAAGAGCAAACCCAAGGCTGGAGTAAAAATAGCCAGGCAGACAGTATTGATCCTGGATTTCGGTTCGCAATATACCCAGCTAATCGCCCGCCGGGTCAGGGAGAATAAAGTCTTTTCCAGGATAATCCCTTATAATACTCCGGCAAAAGATATAGCCGCGCTTAATCCTAAGGGTTTGATCCTTTCGGGCGGGCCGGCTTCGGTCGTAGATAAAAAGAGCCCTGTGCCCGATAAGGGCATATTCAAGTTAGGGATCCCCATCCTTGGCATATGTTACGGCATGCAGGTAATCTCCGAGATGCTCGGCGGCAAGGTCAAGCACACGCGCAGCCGCGAATACGGCAAGATAGAACTATTTATTGACGATAACCGGGATTTATTCAGCCATATGCCGGGAAATTTTACCTGCTGGGCCAGCCACGGAGATTTTGTCACCAAGATCCCCTCCGGTTTCCAAGTCAGCGCGCATACCACCAATACTCCGGTTGCCGCGATCAGCAACTCCAAAAGAAAAGTTTTTGCAGTGCAGTTCCATCCCGAGGTAACGCATACCGAAAAAGGAAACCAGATCTTAAGCAATTTCTTATTCAAGATCTGCGGATGCCTTGGCCGCTGGACCATGCAGTCGTTCATTAAAGAATCTATCGAAGGCATAAAAAAGAATGTCGGCCGCGATAAGGTCGTTTTAGGCTTAAGCGGAGGAGTAGATTCATCAGTAGCGGCATTGTTATTGCATAAATCGATCGGCAGGAATTCCAGGTGTATTTTTATTA
>JBAZIT010000192.1:0-2584 GCA_041651675.1 Candidatus Omnitrophota bacterium
CGCATACCACTAATACTCCGGTTGCCGCGATCAGCAACTCCAAAAGAAAAGTTTTTGCGGTCCAGTTCCACCCCGAGGTAACGCATACCGAAAAAGGAAACCAGATCTTAAGCAATTTCTTATTCAAGATCTGCGGATGCCTTGGCCGCTGGACCATGCAATCGTTCATTAAAGAATCTATTGAAGGCATAAAGAAGAATGTCGGCCGCGATAAGGTCGTTTTAGGCTTAAGCGGAGGAGTAGATTCATCAGTAGCGGCATTGTTATTGCATAAATCGATCGGCAGGAATTCCAGGTGTATTTTTATTAATAACGGCTTGCTCAGGAAGGACGAACCGGAACAGGTAAAAAAAGTCTTCCGCGATATCTACCATCTGAATCTGGGCTATGTGGACAGAAGCAAAAAGTTCCTGGTCCGCTTAAAAGGCATAACCGACCCCGAAGAAAAAAGGAAAATAATCGGGGATGAGTTCATCAAAACATTCGAAGAAGAGGCAGCTAAGGTCAAGGGAGTAAAATATCTGGTCCAGGGCACGCTTTATCCGGATGTAATCGAATCCATCTCGGCTACCGGCGCTCCCAGCCGTAAAATTAAAAGCCACCATAATGTCGGAGGCCTGCCTGCCCATATGAAACTTAAGCTTATCGAGCCGCTGCGGGAGATTTTTAAAGACGAGGTGCGCGCCATAGGCAAGGAATTAGGTTTACCCGACGCGATAATCCAACGCCAGCCTTTTCCCGGGCCAGGCCTGGCTATCCGGATCATCGGAGAAGTTACCGAAGAACGTTTAAATATACTGCGGGAAGTTGACCGGAGAGTAGTCGAAGAAATAAGGGCCGCCGGCCTGTATGAACAGATCTGGCAGTCCTTTGCGATATTACTGCCCATTAAGAGCGTGGGGATAATGGGCGATGAACGCACCTATGAAAATGTCGTGGCTGTGCGCTGCGTCTCGAGCTTTGACGGGATGACCGCGGATTGGGTAAAATTGCCCTACGAAGTAATGGAAAGAATATCCAATCGGATTATCAACGAAGTAAAAGGCGTCAATCGCGTTGTCTACGATATCTCTTCCAAGCCGCCCGCGACTATCGAGTGGGAATAAATTAGTCTTAGAAAAATGCCGCGCTCCGATTTCGTCCATCTGCACTTGCATACGCAATTCAGCCTGCTTGACGGTGCCTGCCGTATCCCCGAGCTCCTGAATCTGGCCAAACAATATAAAATGGATTCCCTGGCGATTACCGACCACGGGAATATGTTCGGGGCAATCGATTTTTATCTGGAAGCCCAGAAAGCCGGGATCAAGCCCATTATCGGCTGCGAAGCCTATATTGCTCCCGGAAGCCGCCTGAACAAAGAATCGCGCGGCATTGATGAAGCAGCCTACCATTTAATACTTTTAGCCAGGGATGAGACAGGTTACCATAACCTGATGAAGCTGGTTTCCATCGGCTACCTAGAAGGCTTTTATTACCGGCCGCGTATCGATAAAGAAATCCTGGCCCAGTATTCCAAGGGCCTGATCGGCTTAAGCGCCTGCCTGAAAGGCGAAATCCCGGACCTGATCCTGCAGAAACGCTTTAACGACGCGTTGAAGCTCAGCGATACCTACCTGAATATTTTCGAAAAAAATAATTTTTACCTGGAGTTGCAGGAAAATTCGCTCCCCGAACAGAAGATTGTCAATGCCGGCCTGATCAAGATCGGCAAAGAGCTGGGTATTCCTTTAGTCGCCACCAACGACGTGCATTACCTGACCCGCGGCATGGCCAGCGCCCACGAGGCGCTCCTGTGTATCCAGACCCAGACCACCCTGGATGACCCCAACCGCATGCGTTTCCAGACCGACGAGTTTTATTTTAAATCCCCCGAAGAGATGAAAAGTCTCTTTAAGGAGGTGCCCGAGGCTATTACCAACGCCTGCGAAATCGCTTCCCGCTGCAATTTAGAGCTGGATTTCAAGAAAGTACACTTACCCAAATATGTGCCGCCTGCCGGAAAAACCAAAGAAGAATTCCTGAAAGAACTTTGCGAAAAAGGACTGCCAGAAAGATTCGAAGGATTAACCCCGCAGATATCCGAACGGCTGGAGCACGAACTGAAGATCATCAAGGATATGGGATTTGTCAGCTATTTCCTGATTGTCTGGGATTTTATCCATTACGCTAAAAGCCAGGAAATACCGGTTGGCCCGGGCAGGGGCTCGGCAGCAGGAAGCCTGGTCAGCTATCTCCTGGGGATCACCGACTTAGACCCCTTAAAGTACGGGCTCCTCTTTGAACGTTTCTTAAACCCTGAACGACTGGGCCTGCCGGATATAGATATAGATTTCTGCTATGAGAGAAGGCAGGAGGTCATTGATTATGTGACCAAAAAATACGGGCAGGAAAACGTCGCCCAGATCATTACTTTTGGAACAATGCAGGCGCGCGCGGTTGTGCGCGACGTGGGCCGGGTAATGGGGATGAGTTATGCCGATGTTGACCGCATCGCTAAAATGATCCCGCCGGAACTGGACATGACGCTTAAAAAAGCGCTCGAGTCAGAACCAGAGTTGAATAATCTTTATAAGAATGACGC
>JBAZIT010000193.1:0-2536 GCA_041651675.1 Candidatus Omnitrophota bacterium
TGTTTTGGATCATTAAAAACCAGCCCGGCAAGCTTCCGGCGGTCGATCGCCTTATTCCTGCCTAATACCCGGCTGCCAAAACTGGAAATTATTTTTTTATAAACTTTACTGCCGCGCCGCACAGCTGCGCGGGCTATCTTATCGGCATCAATGACCCTGGCTCCGTAAGCAGCGAAAATTCCCGCCACCGTGCTCTTACCGCTGCCAAAACTTCCGGTAAGCCCGATAATGGTCTTATTATTTTTTCTTGGCCTTGGCATATAATTCCAGGTATTTCCTGGCCGAGGCATCCCAGGAAAAATTGCACTTCAGGGCGTTCTGGACTAAAACATCCCATTGTTTTTTATCCTGGAATGCCGCCAGCGCCCTTCTGATTGTCTTGACTAAAGCTATTTTCGAATAGTTACTGAAAACAAACCCGTTATCCGCATTGACTGTATCAGCAAGCCCGCCGGTCTTAAATACCAACGGAATAGTACCGTACCTTAAACTGATCAGCTGGCCCAGGCCGCAGGGCTCATACCTGGAAGGCATAAGGAATATATCCGAACCGGCGTAGATCTTATGCGCTAACGGGTCATCAAACTTCAAGTTCAGAGAAATGACCTTAGGGTATTTAGCGACCATTTCCTGCAGGACCTGGTGGTATTTCAGGTCCCCGGTCCCCAGGATGACCATCTGGATATCCATTTTACAAATCGCATCAATCCCTTCGGCGAGTATATCAAAACCCTTCTGCTCGGCTAACCTGGAAACAATTCCGATCAAGGGCACGCCCTTTTTTAACGGCAGCTTGCAGAGCGCTTGCAAATCTTCCTTGTCCCTAGCTTTGCCGGCCAGGTCAGTGATGGAAAAACTCTTAGCAATGAATTTATCGCGTTGCGGATCCCAAATGTCATAATCCAAACCGTTTAATATCCCGAAGACCGAATCCTTACGCTTATTCAATACCCCCTCCAGCCCAAAACCGAATTCCTTAGTCTGGATCTCCTTGGCGTAAGTCGGGCTGACCGTATTAATAAGGTCCGCAAAAAGCATTCCCCCTTTAAGAACATTTATCTTGCCGTAAAATTCCAGCCCTTCCATACTGAACAAGCTCCAGTCCAGGCCAAGCTTGGGGAATTCTTCCCTGGGGAAAAGCCCCTGGTAACCGATATTATGGATAGTCAGGACCGTGCGGATCTTTTTATAAAAAGGATCCTGGGAATACACCGCCTTCAAAAAAACCGGGATCAGGGATGACTGCCAATCATGGCAATGGATGATATCCGGCTTGAAATTAATCTCCTTCAGCAGCTCAAGGGATCTCCGGCAATAAAAAGAAAACCGCTCCAGATTATCCGGATGGTCGCCTTGTTTATCCCCGTACAGGCCTTCACGGTTAAAAAGCCCCGCGTTCTCGATAAAATAAACTTTTATTCCTTGGCCTAAAGTTCCGGTCAAGATCCCATCGCCGGATGTCTTGAGGTTAAATTTGGCTGCGTCTATAGCTTTATAGCGCGGCAGGATAACGATCACTTCCTGGCCTTCTTTTTCTAAAGCCAGCGGCAAGGCTCCGGCAACGTCCGCTAATCCTCCGGTTTTGGCAAAAGGAACAACCTCCGAGGCGCAGATCACGATCTTCATTTAACCTCCTCCATCTCTAACCAGTTACAGCCTTTTTTTACATCCACCTTGACCGGCACATCCAATTTTAAGACATTCTCCATCTCCTGGCGCGCCAGGACGGTTAACGCGCGTAATTCACCCTTGGGCAGGTCAAATAAAAGCTCGTCGTGGATCTGTAAAACCATCCGGGAACCCAGTTTTTTCTTCTTCAGCTCTTGGTCTATACTGATCATCGCCAGCTTGATCAGATCCGAAGATGACCCCTGAATAGGAGTATTCACCGCCTGCCTTTCGGCAAACTGCCTTACCCCCTGATTCCTGCTGCTGATTTCCGGAATATACCTTCTCCTGCCCAGTATCGTCGTGACAAAACCTTGTTTTTGGGCGAGCTTAATCTGTTTTTCAATATATTCTTTTACTCCCGGATAACGGGTAAAATACGCGTCAATAAAACTTTGGGCCTCCTCAAACCCCACCCCCAAATCGCGGGCCAGGCCGTAAGCGGTCAGGCCGTAGACAATGCCAAAATTAACTCGTTTGGCCCGGTCGCGCATTTCGGAGCTTATTTCTTTTTCTTCTACGCCATAGATCAAAGCCGCGGTTGCCCGGTGTATATCCAGGCCCTGTTTAAACGCGGAGATCAGATGCTTGTCCCCGCTTAAATGCGCTAAAACCCTCAGGTCTATCTGCGAATAATCGCAGGATACCAGATAATTGTCCCTGCTTCCGGCGATGATCGCCTTGCGGATCTTGGCGCCGATATCGGTCTTGATCGGGATATTCTGCAGGTTGGGATTACTGGAACTCAAGCGCCCGGTCTCCGTGCCTGTCTGGTTAAAAGAAGTATGGATCCTGCTATCCTTATCCGCTAATTCCGGCAATACATCGATATACGTGGTTTTCAGTTTAGTCAGTTGGCGGTACTCCA
>JBAZIT010000194.1:0-2535 GCA_041651675.1 Candidatus Omnitrophota bacterium
AGATGAGATTAAATGGCAAGATAAGAGATGTTGATTTTCAGCTGCATCAGGCGGACATTACAGATAGGCCCCTTATGAAAGAGAGGGTTAAGCTAGTCAGGAAGAGCTCCGGAGGCTCCTCAATAGAAATAACGGTTATCTCCAATATCGGGGTATGGGATATCTATAACGCGACAAACGCAAGCAGTATTGATTTGATCAGGCATCTTCCCGAGGCCACTCATTTTATTGGTTCCGGGTATACCCGTACTTCCTCCTTGAATGATAAGCAGACAAAACATGATAAAGCTTTTATCCGGCGCCTTGGTTTCAGCATTGACCCTGAACAGGTAAAAGTGGATTGTACCGAATTGATCGCAGCCTGGAGCGCGAGGCGTGCCAGCTCGCCGGTAGTTCGTTGTTCCGAGCCCATAAGGAAAACCCTGCATCGGATCAGCCGCGATGGACGCCGCACCCGCTATCTTCGATGGGGCCTAACTGGTAACCGCTCACACATTCTGCTTATCGGCACAACTATGTTTTTGTTCGGTATTATGGCGCTTGCCCTGGTTCAAGCATTCTTTTCCGGCGTGCCGCTTTTGTTGATTTTTATGCTGCCTATTCAACTTACGATTGCCTTTATAGATACCGTTATTATTCAGCCGATTAAGTTGTTTATCGGATTTCTCGACAGCCCCTTGAGTTGGGCTTATTCCGGTATTTTTATAGCGATTATCAGCGTGTTACTTATCCGTCATATCCACGGGTTCAGGAGCTTGATTTCCGGAGTAGCGGGTTGGTTAGCCGATCTGGTTTTGTTATTCTGGCCCCGGCATATTTTTCACAATTATTGGGTTTGGATGCGTAAAGCTGTTTTGGTTACGGCCATATTCAGTTGTTCTTTTATTGTCATTACAGCTGGCGCAGATACGGTTAAAGATATTTGCTTAGAATATTTTAATAAATATACGGGTATGTCTGTTTTTACTGGAGATAGACATATGATTTCTCTCGGAGTTTCAAATACCCGCAGAGAGGCAGGGCCTTTTGGCAGAGAATCGGTTGACCATTATTTGGATATTGATTGGCAGTGGGATAGTAATAATTATTCCTTATTTGGAGATTTTGTTATTAAAGGAAAAAGCGTAAGAAGAAGTCTGGAAAGCGGGCTGCTCCAGCCGCGCGATACCGGCTTTGAATCGCAGGAGCATATTGTGATGCCTGAAAGGATCGGCTCAAGGTATCCATTTGGTTATGGCAGGGTAGGCCAGAATAATAAGCGTTCTGACGAAGTGATTCATTCCGGGGAATTGGAGCGGTTTACCGTTAAGTATCTTTTCCCTAAGCCTGGTGATGGGACGCGCTCCTGGGAGGCGGATATAATTGACCGCCAGGAAGTAGAAAGAAAGGGTTCCTATGAAATAAAGGATATCGCTCCAGGAGGCTCCAGCTCGCCAGTCATCCAAAGCCACGCTGCCCGCTTTAATCCCGACAGCGTGTCCCGATTGGCTCTGCCAGCGTGGCAAGTTGGGGCGAATGTGGCGACGCGTGGAGATGCGCCAATGAGGCTTAAATAGGAGGATAAAATTATGAAAATACCAGTTAGTTTATGGATGTTTGGGATAGGGGGAATCATTATAAGTATTTTTGCAGGGATGTTTTTATTCTTAATGTTATACATGCCAGTTGGAGCTTATTCCATGGTCCAGTTTTTAATTGGTACTTGTTTGGTGGTGTTGTTATTTATTATATCAACTATCGCTCTATTTGAACTAAAGAAATGGGGAAGAAATATTTTTGTTGTTTTTACATCAATATCAAATGTTTTTTTAATTTGGTACTTGCTATACTTCTCTTTTTTAAGTATATTCGCAATCATTTTTTTTCTTTGTTTTATAGCTTACTTTTTAAAGCCATCAACAAGAGAGCTTTTCAATAAAGAAGGTAAGCTATCAATTAAATAGGATAAAATTATGAAAAGACCAGTTAGTTTATGGATGTTTGGGCTAGGAGGAATCGTTGCGGATGCGGTTTTTGCAGTATTTCTTTATCCTTTATTCTATATGTTTACCCAGTATTATTTATTTACTTGGATCGTATTCCTTAGTTTGGCAGCATTGTTTTTCCCAGTTCTAGTTGTCTCCTTTACCGCTATGCTTAGATTAAAAAAGTGGGGGAGGAATATTTTTATTTCTATGACTTTAGCAATTAATTGTTTCGTAATTTTATTTTCAGCTGCGACCATATTGTCTAGCGGAACGACTGATTCTTTCAACATAGTTATCATTTTGGCAGTGTTTATTATCTCATTTATAGCTTATTTTTTAAAGTCGTCAACAAGAGCGCTATTTAATAAGTAGAGTAAGTTGGCAGATAAATCGGGAGCTGTTAGCTCCAGAAGGACACGTTGTCCATCTTAATCGGGACAGCGTGTCCCGATTGGCTCTGCCAGCGTGGCAAAGGAATTTATTTGTTGCAGAATTGGGTAAATAGCAGGATAATATTGTTAAGTTAGCTTGTCTCAGCAGGTTAGGTTAAGGAGAGTTGATATGGAAG
>JBAZIT010000195.1:0-2511 GCA_041651675.1 Candidatus Omnitrophota bacterium
GTCCGCGAAATGTCCTGCCGGGTCAAAGATATAAATTTTAAAGGCATGCAGATCGCCTTAAACCATAAGCTGAATGTAGACAGCTATATAAACTTCAGCCTGGCTTTGTCCCGGGAATCTTCTTTAGCTACTCAGGCCTGGGTAGCCTGGCACAGGCAGATAGACGGACACGATGTTTACGGTTTATATTTTAATAAATTAACTAAAGAAGATGAGGATAAGATTTATCAATTTCTCTACCATAGTATTCAGAAGGAGTCTTCAAAAGGAGGTGACCATATGGAAGACCGCAGAATATTTCAGAGATTTAATTACCGGCTGGGGGCCAGGTTGCTTAACCTGAACAATGGTAATGAGATGATAGCCGAGACCAGCGACGTCAGCGCTAAGGGTTTCGGGTTAGTGCTTAAACAGGAAGTGCCCACTAATACCCCGCTGGAGGCCTGGCTGCAGATCCCGGACCAGGGAGAACCGCTTTATGCCAGAGGTATGGCTGTCTGGTCCAAGAGGGATAGCGACAACCAATACCGCATCGGTATGGATTTAGAAAGGGCAGACCTGATGGGTTTGTCCAGAATATTAAGAGTTTAAAAAAGAGTTTAAAAGACCTTGACCTTGCCTTAAAAATATGTTAAATTTTATATTCCTACCCAATAATAGGTAAGGAATAAAATCTACCTTATGGAGAAAGGCAAGGGTTGACTGCTATGCATCTTAATAAGCTGTTATCAATTCTTATAACTGCATTTTTATTTCTGACCGCCGGGTGCGCTGCCAAAAGCGATTCAGGCAAAAATATTACTGTCTGGCACTGGATGACTGACCGCGAGCCGGCGTTCAGGGAATTGGCTAAGAGATATGAAGCCAACTCCGGTATAAAAATAAATTTTGAACTCTACGCTCCTTCGGACGCTTATTCGCAAAAAGTGCGCGCTGCCGCGCAAGGGTCAAACCTGCCGGATATTTTCGGGATATTGGGAGAGAAGAGGGATTTTGCTTCATTTATCAAAGGCGGATTTATCCTGGATCTTACTCCTTATATGCTGGAAGATAATGCGCAGTGGAAGAACAGTTTTTTTGCCAAAGCCTTGGCGGTAGATGAATTCGGCGCCGGGAACAGTTACGGCGTAAAGCCGGGGATTTATGGCGTGCCCATTGATATCATGACCATAGAAATGGTCTACAACAAGTCTTTATTTAAACAATTAGGGCTTAACCCCAATCAACCTCCCCAGACCTTCGCGGAATTTTTAGAGATCGGCAGAAAAATTAAAGCCGCCAAATTGCAGGGTTTAGTTTCCGGATGGGGCGAGATCTGGATGATCGATTGCCTGGCCAATAATTACGCTTTTAACATCATGGGCAAAAATAAGGTCATTGCCACGATCAAAGGCGAAGTGCCTTACACCGACCCGGACTGGATCAAAGTTTTATCTTTATTCAAAGAGATGCAGGAATCCGGATTATTGGCCAACGGCGTGGTGACCATGGTTAATAAAACCGCCGAACAGTT
Organism: Candidatus Omnitrophota bacterium; assembly: GCA_041651675.1. Taxonomy (GTDB): domain Bacteria; phylum Omnitrophota; class Gorgyraeia; order Gygaellales; family Profunditerraquicolaceae; genus UBA6233. The sequence continues at coordinate 1,514 of JBAZIT010000195.1, forward strand.
GTTCGCTAATGAAAAAGCAGTCTTTGGTTTTAACGGTTCCTGGTGCGTGAATGTTTACAAAGGGATGAACCCGAAGCTTGAATACGGCGCGTTCCTGCCGCCCAAGGTTTCCAATAGGTACCCTATGGCTATCTGGGGCGGAGCAGGTTCATCCTTTATGGTCAGCAGCCGCTCAAAAAATAAAGAAGAAGCGGTCAAATTTTTACGCTGGCTTACTGCGGCTCCTCAGCAGGCTTACCTGGCCGAGAGCACCAATAACCTTCCGGCGAATAAAGACAGCTTGGGCCTGGTCTCGCCGGTTATGTCGGACTTTGCCAAGGCCATGGATAACGCCACGCATCCGAATGTCTGGGGGATCTCGGAATTTTCCCCGGTGATCGAGGCCCTGGACAAGGGGATCCAATCCATAATTATCGGAGAAAAGACCCCGGAGCAGGTAGCCCGGGAAGTCCAGAGGATCAAAGAACGCGAATTAGCTAAAAAGAGATGAAATTTAAATCTTCTTTAGAAAATTACTTTTTTGTTTTGCCCGCAGTAACCATTTTCGCGATATTCTATATCATTCCTTTCATTTCTGTTTTCCAGCTCAGCTTCTACGACTGGGATGGGATACTCCCTACCAAGGTTTTTATCGGTTTGAGTAATTTTAAGGAGATTTTTGCGGATAAGATCTGGTGGCAATCCCTCTGGCAGTCAGGATACATCACCCTGATCGCGCTTACTTTTCAGAATGCCCTGGCTTTTCTTCTTGCCTGGGCCTGCGACCGCGAGATCCGGATGAAGCATTTTTACCGCGTAATATTTTTTATCCCGCCGATCCTCTCCGAAGTAGTGGTCGGCCTGGTCTGGCAGTGGATATTAAACGGGAATTACGGGATCTTGAACCATTGGCTGGTTTATTTTGGCTTCGGGGACCTGACCCGTAACTGGCTCTCTGACCCGAATACGGCCCTGACAACCGTCGCGATCGTGCACTGCTGGAAAGGTTTTGGCTGGGG